>JAYUPV010000386.1:0-17714 GCA_043759865.1 Alphaproteobacteria bacterium
CGTGTCATCGATGGCGCCGCTGGCCGCCCGTGCAGCCTGACTTTCGTCGATGCTGCGGCTCTTTTTCAGCTCGGAAAGCTCTTTTTTGACGGCGGCCAGCTCCGCGCGCAGCTGGTCGGCCTCGAACTCCGACGCCATCAGGCGTTCAAGGCGCAAATAATGCTGCGTGCCGTCGCCGCCCGGCGCACTGCGCACGAAATCCCAGCCGTGATCCGCGAGCAGGCGGTACATGTCCGTCCTGTTCTCGTAAACCACCTGCCGCAGCACGCCGCTGTCCAGCGTGCGCCTGCCACCGGCCTCCAGCACAGCCGCAGTCATTTTCACGAGGTTGCTTTTGACCGCGAGGGTCAGGATGTCGTCGAGCACGCTTGGCGGTGCTTCGATCTCGCGCTTCAGCAGGAATTTGAAATGCTCCAAATCGCCGTTTTTCACGGCGGCGGCCATTTCCTTGCGCCATGCCGTGACCGGATCATCCTTGCCGTCGAAAAGGGAGCTTATGCCCATGCTGTCACCGTTTCTTCTGCGGTGTTGAGGGCGCAGAAAGTTTCGGCTTGCCCACGGGCTTGCCATGCAGCGCTTCGGTGATTTCCTGCTTCAGGTCGCGCAGTTCATCCAGCACCTGCTGTTGCAGGCGCACCGTTTCGAGCGGCGCGATTTTGGCGAGATAGGTTTTTTCAAACTCGCCGAGCGTTTTGACGGCGGCGGAAATCTGTTTCCAGCGGCGTTCTTCGTCTTTGCTTTTGTAAACGTAATAGACGGTGTCGTAATAGTCGTTGCGGGTCTTTTGCTTGCGCGAGATTCCGGCCTGTTCTTTTTCGAGGTTCGATACAGCGTGGGAGATATCCGCGCCGCGCGTGACCAGCAGGCGCATGAACAGCGGGCTTTTTTCCTGCGCCGCGATTTGCAGCGGCTTGCCGCCGTCGAAATTCACATCGGCTTTTTCACGCGCCGCCTGCTCGAACATCACCGCATCGCCCGAGGTAATCGCGCCCAGCAGCAGCGTGTTGGCGCGTTTTTGCCGCGCGGCTTCTGCCGCCGCCCTGTCGCTGCCGTTATCGGACAGCGTCATGGCTTCGTTGAACAGTCCCGTGACGGGGTAGCTTTCCTGCCCCTTCGCGCTGTCTTCAGGCATCGTAAAATATCTCCGTTTGTGGCGTCACTATTCTTACGACAAACGGAATATTCTGTCAATATGTGGGCTTGGGCTTATCTAACTGTTTCTGCTTGATTTTCGAGGATGACGGCAGGCGCAGGCGGAATTTCTGATGTTCCTGATGGATATAAAGGATGGCGCTGTGCAGCATCGATTCCAGCGGCTGGTCGGCGTTGATGATCTGCCAGTTCAGTTCGCGGAACACACGGGGCGGCGAGGCGGATTTACGGAGGCCACCTGCGGGCGCCGAGGAGCCGGCGAAGGCTTCGGCGGCCTGCGCTTTCTGCAGTGATTTGATTTGTCGCTTCAGCACGGCTTTGTCGGCATCCGACGCGCTGTCCTTGCGCTTCGCGACGCGGTCGAAAAGCACGCTCGCCGAAGCGTGAAGATAAATGCCGATGAACTCCGCGCCGTTGGCGCGGGCGATTTCTTCCTGCTTTGCGCGGGTATTCTTGTCGATGAAAAGGCCGGTGACGATGACGTTTTTGCCGGCCTGCAAATGCTGCGCCGCCTCGCGGTGGATGCGGCGGATGAACTGCTTGGTGTTCGAGGGGGAATAGGCGTGTTCGGGCAGGGGGGTCTTGGGGTCGATACCGTGCAGCCCCTTGCGGAACGTGTCTGAATCAATCACCACCGCGCCCGGCATGCGTTTGCCGATTTCGGCGGCGAGCGTGGTCTTGCCCGAGCCCGACAGCCCGCCGACGGCGATCATGACCGGCGACGCGCGCTTGAAAAAGCCTGTCATGCGCGCATCCCTCGCGCCACTGTGCATGTGCCGCCGTGCGCGGCGATGCCGCTGCTGTTGAATACTTGAAACACCCTGTCTAAAACCCCTGATAACCGCTTTTTTTAGTTGAACACATTATACAGATATTTTCATAATTATTCAATAGCCAGATAAGGCATTGATATACAAAAGAAAAACCCCGGTGTTACGTCCGGGGCTTTTCGTGTGTGGCGACAGGAGAAAAGGGTGTCAGGCCGCGCCCTTAAAGGCATGGTCTTCGAAGGCTTCTTCCCATGATCCTTGCGTGGAGGCTTTCGAATATTCGGTGGCGCGGTTTTCAAAGAAGTTGGTGTGCTCCGCGCCGTTCAGCATCGCGTCCATCCACGGCAGCGGATTTTTTTCTGCCGCGAAAATCGGGGCAAGGCCCAGTTGTGTCAGGCGGCGGTCGCCGATATAGCGGATGTAGTCTTTCACTTCCTGCGCGGTCAGGCCTTCAACGCCGCCCATTTCAAAGGCGAGGTCGATGAACGCGTCTTCGTGCTCGACGATGGTCTTGCAGGCTTTGGTTATGTCGGCCTGCAGGTCGGGCGTCCAGACTTCGGGGTTCTCGGAAATGAAGGTCTTGAACAGCTTGATGATGGAAAGCGTGTGCAGCGTTTCATCGCGCACCGACCATGTCACGATTTGGCCCATGCCCTTCATTTTATTGAAGCGCTGGAAGTTCATGAGCATGGCGAAAGACGCGAACAGCTGCAGCCCCTCGGTAAAGCCGCCGAACACCGCCATGGTGAGCGCGATGTCGCGCTTTGATTCCATGTTGAAGCCCTGCATGTAATCGAACTTGTCCTTCATCTCTTTGTATTTCATGAAGGCGGAATATTCGACTTCCGGCATGCCGATGGTGTCAAGCAGGTGCGAATAGGCGGCGATATGGATGGTTTCCATGTTCGAAAACGCCGCGAGCATCATGCAAATCTCGGTCGGCTTGAACACGCGGCTGTAGTGGCGCATGTAGCAGTTGTTCACTTCCACGTCGGCCTGCGTGAAGAAACGGAAAATCTGCGCCAGCAGGTTACGCTCCGACGGCGTCAGTTTCTTTTTCCAGTCGCGCACGTCTTCCGCCAGCGGCACTTCTTCGGGCAGCCAGTGAATGCGCTGCTGCGTCAGCCATGCTTCATACGCCCAAGGGTAGTTGAAGGGCTTGTAAACGGGGTTCTCGGTGAGCAGGCGCGACATGATATCTCCTTTTCCCCCGGCATGAGTGCCGCGGGATGTCCTTGGCGTGATGGCGTAATTATTTACGCAGGAATTTCTGCCCCTGACCCGTCAGGCAAACGCCCGAGGGGCACGGCTCGATCAGGTCGAGGCGGGCGAGTTTTTCAAGATGTGTACGGGAAATAGGCTCGCAGCTGTCGCGGTCGTTGACGGCTTTGAGGGTCTGGATTTCTGCTGTGCTTAACATTTTCTGTGCTCCGATGAGTTTCTTGCCGTGGTGTTCTTTTTTTATTATTGGCCGTTTATTTCAGTGCGCCCGTCTTTACTGGCAGGCGAGGCATTCGTCGTATTTGTTTCCGCTCGAGCTTTCGCCGTTGAGTTCGGCTTTTTTCAAGCGTCCGTCGCCGCCATTGGCGTTTTCGGCGCGTTGGATTGATTTCGAGCGGCAGTAGTAGAGCGACTTCACGCCCTTCTTCCACGCCATCCAGTGAATCTGGTGCAGGTCGCGCTTGTGCACGTCGGCCGGCAGGAACACGTTCAGCGACTGCGCCTGGCAGATATAAGGCGTGCGGTCGGCGGCGTGTTCGATCAACCAGCGCTGGTCGAGCTCGAACGCGGTCTTGAAAACGTCTTTCTCGTCCTGCGACAGGAAATCGAGGTGCTGTACCGAACCTTCGTTGGTCACGATGTTCGTCCAGACTTCCTCGGTGTTCTTGCCTTTGGCTTCCAGAACCAGTTCGAGGTTCTTGTTGCGGACAAAGTGCGAACCCGAAAGGGTTTTATGCGTATAGGCGTTCGCGGTGTTCGGCTCGATGCCGGGGCTTGCGCCACCGGTAATAATAGAAATAGAAGCCGTGGGCGCAATCGCGATCTTGTTCGAGAAACGTTCCATGATCCCGTATTCTTTCGCGTCGGGGCAGGGGCCACGCTCATGGGCAAGTTTCACCGAAGCGGCATCTGCGCCGGCCTTGATGTGCTTGAACATGCGCTTGTTCCAGACTTTCGCCATCACGGATTCAAGCGGGATCATTTTCGATTGCAGGAAGCTGTGGAAGCCCATCACGCCGAGGCCGATGGAGCGTTCGCGCATTGCTGCATATTTCGCGCGCATCATGCTGTCGGGCGCCTTCGCGATGAAGTCCGTCAGCACGTTGTCGAGGAAGCGGCAGCAATCTTCGATAAAGGTCGGGTGGTCTTCCCATTCCTCGAAGCTTTCGAGATTGACGGAAGACAGGCAGCAAACCGCAGTACGTTCCTGACCGTGATGGTCTTTACCGGTGGGCAGCGTGATCTCAGAGCACAGGTTCGACATCTTCACGTTCAGCCCCGCGAGTTTGTGGTGCTCGGGGATTGCGCGGTTCACATGGTCGGAGAACAGCAGGTACGGCTCGCCCGTTTCGATACGGGCGGTCAAAATGCGTATCCAGAGCGCGCGGGCGGAAATACGCTCGATGACAGAGCCGTCTTTCGCCGAGGTCAGCGCCCATTCTTCGTCTTTTTCAACGGCGCGCATGAACGCGTCAGAGATAACGACGCCATGGTGCAGGTTAAGCGCCTTGCGGTTGGGATCGCCGCCCGAAGGTTTACGCATCTCGATAAATTCTTCAATTTCAGGATGCGAGACGGGCAGGTACACAGCGGCAGAGCCACGGCGCAACGAGCCTTGAGAAATAGCAAGCGTAAGCGAGTCCATCACGCGGATGAACGGAACGATGCCGGAGGTCTTGCCGACTTTGCCGACGCGTTCGCCGATGGAGCGCAGGTTGCCCCAGTACGAACCGATACCGCCGCCGCGTGACGCGAGCCACACGTTTTCGTTCCAGAGGTCAACGATGCCGCTTAAGGAATCGTCGCACTCGTTCAGGAAGCACGAAATGGGCAGGCCGCGATCGGTGCCGCCGTTCGACAGAACGGGGGTTGCGGGCATGAACCACAGTTTCGAAATATAATCGTACAAACGCTGCGCATGCGCTGCATCATCGGCAAACGCCATGGCAACGCGCGCAAACAAATCCTGAAAGGACTCGCCCGGCATCAGATAGCGGTCAAGCAGAGTCGCCTTCCCGAATTCTGTCAAATTAGAATCCCGGGCACGGTCAACAGTGACCTTTGTGCCCTTCGCAACTTGTGCGACATCGAACATCCGATTTATCTCCCCGTAATACATTTTTTTGTCGTTTTCCGCTTCGACTCTCCCCGCTAAACTCTTCAAATAGTTTGAAAAGCGCCCCAGGGAAATACAGGTAAAGGTACTAAACCTTGTGACCTGATAGAGCAAAGCATACCACATATTGGGGGACTGTCTAGGAAACGGGCCCCAAAAAATTTACGCGCCGGGCCAAACTTTTTCTTGACCAGCGACATACCTGAGGAAAAACGCATGCTTCGTGAAAAAACTTTTTTTTCACACCGCCTCCGCCATTTTTCTTATACAAGCGCGCACCCCATAACGTTGATGCACTCTAATAAAGATATGGTAAGACGGACCGGTTTTTTCCAGTTTTCGAGCGTAGACTCGAGTCTATCAGCGAGAGGTTAAGAAAGTTTTAAGCTGCCGTGACGGCAGGCGGGAGATTTTGCGGCGGTTTCTTGCGGTGGAAGCGCGCGCGCGCGGGCGGGACGAGAGGGCGGCCGGCGCCGGTGCGGAAACTGTCGCCGACGCGCGCGATATTTTCAGGGCGGCGCTGCTCGCGTCGCCGTGCGATACGCGCCCTGTCTTCGGAGAAACTGTCGATAAACGCGGCAATTGCAGGCTTTTTCTCGTCACAGGCGAGGCGCGACGCCGTCTGCCCGTCGACGTTTTTCAAAGTTACATCGATGCCGCGTATCATCAGCAGCTGAGCCATGGCAAGCGCGTGTTGTTCTTTTTCCGCGTAAACGGCGTAATGCAGCGCGCTGTCGCCCGCCTCTGTCTGCTGGTTGATGTCGGCTTTTTTCGCCAGCAGGTAACGCACCGATTCAGGGGAGTTGTTGCGCGCCGCGTAAATCAGCGCGGAATAGCCCTCCGAGGCAACGTGGTTCGGGTTCGCGTCTTTTGACAGCAGGAATTTTACCGTCTCGGAGCGGCCATACATTGCGGACAGCATCAGCGGCGTTTGCCCCATGGCGTCTTCGGCGTCGATCGTCGCGCCCGCCTGCACAAGGTCCTGCACGATGCCGAGAAGGCCTTTTTGCGCTGCGATATGCAGCGCGGTCTGCATCACTTCCATGCCTGTCTTGTCAGCCACGCGCAGCGAGCCTGCAAGCCCCCTGAAGTTGCGCAGCATGTCGGCCACGGCAGGCCTCTCGCCGCGCTCCACCGCTTCGAGGAAGCGGCTGACAAGCAACCGGCGCGTCGCAGGGGGGATGACCTTGGACGTCGCAAGCGTCGTCCCGGCGTTCTTCCGCGCGGCTGTATTAAAACGAGGGTTCATCGTTTTTGGCTTCCGGCTGTTATATTAAAGACGGTATTGTCATAACACACATCGAATAGAAGAGTCAACCGGCAGAAGGGCTGATTCGTCAGGTGGTTATTTATGGTATTGTAATTTAATTACCCATTCCGGAAGACCCCCGGGTTTTATATTCCACTAAAACGACTGTTCAGGGTAATTTTCGGTTTATTTTCAGTAGCTTGTTGACAATGTTGCGCTGCGGCACGATGGTGTGCCCGTGAAACAAAGTTGCGCGGTTAAGAAAACCAAGAAACGGCGCGTAACGTAACAAAGAAACAAAGAAGTATTTAGGTGTGCAAATGGAAATGAACGACAACAACCAGCCCTGGACCTCCCGCTCGATCCTCTCGGCTTTCACTTCGGCAACCGAAGTGGGCGAAATGGGCAAGGCATATGTCCTGAACCGCCATCATCATATCGAGAAGCCCAAACATGCCCTCGATTACACCCGCGTCTATTTCAACGGCGACAAGCGCGATGATGGCCACGCGATGGCGATAATGGCCTAAGGCCATAAGGCCACGCCTCTACAGTTTGTGCTGGCGATAATGGTCTAATACCTCCCTTAAAGCTTGCCATGCGGGACTTAGCCTGTAGAATCCCTGAAGCACAGGATTCCCGCATATGGCCCGCCGAAACAGAAAAACCAAAATCGTCGCCACTCTCGGCCCCGCGTCCTCGACGCCGGAAATGGTGAAACAGCTATACGATGCAGGCGTCGACGTATTCCGCCTCAATTTCAGCCACGGCACCCACGAAGACCACGAAAAGCGCATCAAGATCATCCGCGAGCTGGAAAAGCAATGCGGCTGTCCTATTGGCGTCTTTGCAGATTTGCAGGGGCCGAAGCTGCGCCTTGGCACGTTCAAGGACGGCGGCGTCGATATCGTGAAGGGCATGCGTGTCACGCTCGATTCAAACCCCGCCATCGGCACGGCGCAGCGCGTCTGCCTGCCGCACCCCGAAGTGATGGAGGTGCTGGAGGAAGGTGCGGACATTCTTTTGGACGACGGCAAGGTGCATTTGCATGTCGTCAAAAAAGGCGCGGATTTCGTCGAAACCGAAGTCATCGCCGGCAAACGGCTGATGGACCGCAAGGGCGTGAATTTGCCCAACGTGATTTTGAAATCAAACGTCATCACCGACAAAGACCGCCGCGACCTCGAATACGCCTGCAACATGGGCGTCGACTGGATCGCTTTGTCGTTCGTGCAGCGCCCCGAAGATGTGGCGGAGGCGCGCAAGCTCATCGCCGGACGCACCAAGATTATCTCCAAAATCGAAAAACCCTCCGCCCTCGTGCATCTGCAACAGATCATCGACATGTCCGACGCCATCATGGTGGCGCGCGGCGATTTGGGCGTCGAAATCCCGGCGGAAAAAGTGCCCGCCGCGCAAAAGCGCATGATCCATGCCTGCCGTCAGGCGGGCAAGCCGGTGATTGTGGCGACGCAAATGCTGGAAAGCATGATCAATTCCCCGCGCCCCACGCGCGCCGAAGCCTCCGATGTCGCGACCGCGATTTACGATGGCACCGATGCCGTTATGCTCTCCGCTGAAACAGCCTCGGGCGAATATCCGTTAGAGGCCGTCGGCATCATGCACCGCATCGCCGTCGATGTGGAGGTTGACGAGCTTTACCGCAAAATCATGGATGCCGAGCACCCCGACCCCGACAAAAACTCCCCCGATGCCATCACGGCGGCGGCGGTCACGGTGTCGAACACCATTGCGGCGGCGGCCATCGTCAACTACACCACTTCAGGCTCGACCGCGCTCCGCACCGCGCGCGAACGCCCCTCCGTCCCCATTTTATGCCTGACCGAAAGCATGAGCGCCGCGCGCCGTCTGCAGCTTTCCTACGGCGTCTATCCCGTTCATACCAAAGACGTCGACAATTTCGCCGACATGGTGAAAAAAGCGGTCACGCTCGCGCTCGAGCACAAAATCGCCGCCAAAGGCCAGCGCCTCGTCATCACCGCCGGCGTACCCTTCGGCACCCCCGGCTCGACGAACATCCTGCGCGTTGCGTGGGTGGAATAGCTGCCCCACCACACAAACCGTCATCCCAGCGAAGGCTGGGATCTCCGTAAAAATTGAATCATTGCCGCTTTGCGGCAATGACATTTTATGATGCGGAGATTCCGGCCTGCGCCGGAATGACAGCGACGAGGCCAAAATTGTGCAGTTCCTGCACGGTAATTGCACACCCATGGCGGTAAAAATGCCGTATCAAGGCGGTATAATAAAAAATGCCAGCCATTATCCAGCGAGGTAAAAATATGCGTTTCAAGAATTTTCTCAAACGCTTCCAGTTCGAATATCTCTATAACGTGCTGCGCGAATCTTATGTGCGGTTCCCGCTGTCGGTGCTGTCGGCGGTTGGCGGCATGCTGGTCTGGTTGATGGATGTGCATGACATCAACTGGCTCGGCGAAGATACCATCAACCGCCTGCGGCTGTTCTTTGTCGATGCGCTGGCCCTGTTCACCGCGCTGAAACTCTATGCCGAAGGGGCGAAGCTCGCACCCGCCCGCACATGGGTTATCATGTCGCTGGCAGGCGCGCTGCTCACGGCCGTGGTTTTCGTGCCGGGGCATTTCAGCGAGGCACAGTTTTTCTTTTCTTCCGCCATCGCGCTTTCGATGCTGTTCGCGCCTTACCTGAGCCGCACAAGCTCCGAGGACAGCGTGTGGTTTTTTACCTACCAGAACGGCATTGGCCTTGCCATCGCGGGCATTTCCACCTTCACGCTCTGCCTCGGGCTTTCGGCGATTGTCGGGAGCCTTGGTTATTTGTTTCCGGTATTGGAAGCCTCGGGCTGGGTCTATGGCGATATCTGGACGTTCGGCTACGCTTTCTTCGGCCCCGTCGCCTTCATGTACCAGATACCGAAGCAGTTTGATTTCGAGAAAGACGAATGCCTGATACCGAAAGGCATCTACTTCATCGCCAATTACCTCGCCGTGCCCTTGCTGCTCATCTACACCTTTATTTTATACGTCTATTTCGCAAAAATCATCGCGCTGTGGGAATTGCCGAAGGGCAACCTTGCCTATCTGGTCACCGGCTTCGGCTCGGCCGGCATCGCGGCGCGGCTCGCGGTTTTTCCCATGCGGCAAAATGGCACGGTGCTGTTGCAGCAGTTCTATAAATACTTCTTCATTCTGCTGCTCATCCCCATTTCGCTGCTCGCCATCGGCATCTATACGCGCATTTGCGAATATGGCGTGACGGAGCAGCGTTATGCCATTGCGCTGTGCCTTGTCTGGCTCACCGGCCTTGCGGGGCTGCATCTGTTCGCGCCCCTGCGCGCGCATATCAAGCATGTTCCCATCGCGTTGTGCGCGCTGTTCCTGCCGGCCTCTTTCGGGCCGTGGAGCGCGGTCGATGTTTCCACCCGCAGCCAGGTATCGCGGATCTATGCGTCGCTTGAAAAAAACGGGCTGCTGGTGAATGGTAAAATTGTGAAAACGGAAAAAGAAATCCCGTTCACCGAGCGCAAGGACATCAGCGGCATCCTCGATTACCTCTACGAAAGCCGCAGGGAAGACGAGATCGCCGGATTGATCGATCCGTTCCGCAAGGAAATCACCGGCAAAAATTCCGACACGCAGTACAACAATTGCGGCGCACGCAGCTTTTCGCGCTGCTGGTGGGGCTATGACCGCGCGTCAAAACTGATGAAGGCCTGGGGCATGGTGTATGTGAACCAGTACGAAACGGTGGAGCAGAACGACTATGTTTCCGTGCGCGCGAATTACGTCGACTGGAATTCCGACACCCTGACAAAAATCGCGCCCTATGACTATGTGGTGCGGTTTTATTCCTACTACGCCAACGGCAGCAACGGCGACTGGTCGACCGAACGCGTGTACAAGGAAAACGGCGTCGAGACGCTGAAAATAAAATTCCTGCTCGACCGCGACGGCCAGCTCACCATCATGAAGATGCGCGACAAGGAAGAGGGCGCGAAAGTCACCTTTGCGCTCTTGCCCCTGCTCGAAAAACTCGACGCCGAAAAAGTGACCGAGATAAAAGAAGGCGAAGAATCGAAAGTCACGCTGCGGCAGGAAACCGCAGGCCTGAAGGCCGAGATCCGAGTCTCCGAGCTGCGCGGCCGTCGCGCAGGCGACAAACTCAATTTCGAAATGGCACAGGTAACGGTGCTGCTTTCCCCCTGAAAACAGGGACTTCGCGCCAATTTCGTTAACGCGAAATTGGCGCTTGACATATACTCGTAAGGATTATATGTTATGCTCTTAATGAGGATATAGCCTCACCGAGCATAGACATTCATCAAACGAGGCCATCATGCAGACCGCCCTGAAAAAAGTCCCCGCCTTGTCGCCCCATGAACGCCTTAACGAACTGCTTGGCGCGGCAGGTGTCTCGAAAACGGTTTACAGCTATGTCATGCCCGAAACCGAAACGATGCTTGACCGCGTGCTCGATGGCGACCGCGCGGGCTTGCGCGACATGTACCGCGAAGCATGGACGCAAAAACAGGATGCGATGCACGAAGAATTTTTCGCCACATGGAAACGCTGGACAGCGCCCGTGCTGCGCTTCAACGCCGCCGAATTTCCGTGGGTCTACACCACCGGCGGCGCGAGCGAGGCTCTGCGGGAGACGATTTACGCCTATGGCCATGACGCCCGCCAAAAAGGGTTCGAGCCTGTCATTCACGTGTTTGAAGGCGATTACGAAGGCTTCGCCGCCTATGCGCTCGCGGCGGGCATCCGCACCGTGTATCACAACCGCGCCGTCTGGCGCGAGGCGATTGCCAAAATCGGCGCGCGCGACCAGTTTTATCTCAGCCAGCCCGCCGCACAGGATGGCAATGTGTGGGGCGAGTTTGACGAATTTGTGAACACGCTTTACAAACACCGCCCGACCGCCGCCGTCATGCTGGATCTGACCTATGTCGGCTGCGTTGCGCGTGAATTTACGGTCGAGGCCTTCGCGCCCAATATCCGCGCTATTTTCTTTTCGCTGTCGAAACCCATGGGCGTGTATTACCACCGCATCGGCGGGTTGCTGTCGCGCGCGGCCTATCCGGGGCTGTTCGGCAACAAGTGGTTCAAAAACCTGTTGTCGCTGCGCCTCGGCACAAGGCTGATGCAGGAATACGGCGTGCACGAACTGCCGCGCCGCTATGCCGCGCTCGGGCAAATGCCCGCAATTGCGGCTGTCCGGAAAAATCTTGGCCTTGCGCTTCAGCCGTCCGATGTTTTCCTGCTGGCAACCGCCCCGCCCGCAGGCCATGTGCCGGAACTGGAGCAATACCTGCTGCGCGGCGGTAAAGGCGACGAAAAACTGCGCCTTTGCCTCACGCCCACCATCGCCTCTCTTATAAACCCCGCCATTGACGGCACAGTCCGTGCGCGTCCTCACGAGGGAATAGGGGGAAGGACATGAAAAACGCGTTACTGCTGCACGATAAAAAAGATATCGAAGATTATCTACGCTCCTACTGGCGCACACCGGAGTTTAAAACCTCCCATGCGCCCGGTGGGTTGGTGGCACGCATCGTGGAAAAATATGCGCGGCTGCCCCGTTTCTTTTACGAGATGAGCGACGAATATCTGGAACGCGCGCATTTCTCCATCTGGTGGTCGGGCATTGCGCTGCGCGATTATGCACAGGACAGCTGCCATGATCTCTACATGCTGCACGAACTGGCGCACGGGGCGGATATGATTCATATCGCAGGGCAGCACTCCGAGGGCTTCCGGCGCAAGATGCAGGACAATGAACTGCTGGCGAGCGTGACAACCGAAGTCGTCGCCTATTTCGACATGCCGGCCCTGCGTCCGCAAAGTTTCTCGGGTGCGATTTTTGCCGACCGTTTCCTCGGCGATCCCGCGCTTCAGGCGCGGTGGAAAGAAGACCCGGAACGGCTGTTGTCCGAGCTTTACTACCGCCGCCGCAACGCCATGTTCTACCCCGATCGCAGCGACCCTATAGAGATGTGGCTGCACGGCTTTACCATGCAAAACGACAAGTGGTTCGGCATCTGGGGACGCAACTACGACAAGGTTGAAACCGCGATGGAAAACCTTGTGCGCGGCGCGGCTCTCGGGCTACGGCGCGAGGCGCTGCTGCGGCATATGGACTGGGTGGAAAGCGTGTCGTCAAACGGCATCCCCTTCCGCATGGAAGCGGAGAAATTCGCCGAAGTCTACTGGGAAGGCCGCGAAAAGCCCGCTTCAAAAGCCGCGTAATCCGGTTTTGATAAGGCTTGTCGGCGTGCTATGCTGTGCCAGTTTTACTTTATGACTGGACTGTGACCATGACCGCGCTGTCTCCTCCCGAAATTTGCAAAAACTGTGAAAAGCCGCTCGACCTTTGCGTCTGCGAAGCCATCGAAGAAATCGACAGCCGCATCGCGATTGTCATTTTGCGCCACCCGCAGGAACAGGACAGGGTTCTCGGCACCGCGAAAATCGCGACGCTGCAGCTGAAAAACTCCATGATGAAAACCGGATTGTCGTGGAGCAACCTCGCCAAAATCCTCGGCCAGCCGGTCGACCCCAAACGCTGGGGCATCCTTTATCTCGGCTCCGCCGAAAATGCCGCGACGCTGCCGAAAGCGCCCTTGACGGTGCTGACTAAAAAAGGCGGCGTGATGGACGACCAGAAAGAAATACTGAGCTCGCTCGAAGGCATTATTTTGCTCGACGGCAACTGGCAGCAGGCGAAAGCCCTGTGGTGGCGCAATGCGTGGATGCTGAAATGCCGCCGCCTTGTGCTGCAGCCGCCGCGCGTGTCGCTCTACGGCAACCTGCGCAAAGAGCCGCGCAAGGAAAGCGTTTCGACGATTGAAGCCGCCGCCTACACCATCGCCGCGCTTGAAAGCCGGCCGAATATTCCCGAGAAAATCTTGGCGCCCTTTAAACTGCTGCTGGAAAAAGCGCGCAAGCGCGGCGGCAAGATGTAACGCAAAAGAGAGGCCGTCTATCAGGCCTTCTTGTGCAGCCACCAGTTGTTGCTGTTGAGCGAGAAGATGGGCTTGTAGCGGTTGATGCTGTCAGCCTGCTTTACGCCCTTGTCCTGGTTGTCGAGCACATAGGCGCGGCCCTGGTCATACACAATCAGGATAGCGTGGGGGATGTTTTTCACCTTGTCCTGCACAATCGCCACGCGCATCTGGTCGGCGCCGAAGCCGAGCGCGCGCAGTGAGGCATATTTTGCAATCGCGAAATCTTCGCAGTCGCCGCCACGGGTCAGGAATTCGATGGGGGTCGCCCAATAGTCGGACTTGCCGTACTGGCGGTTGTCTTCGATGTAGCGCACATCGTTGATGTAGCTGTTCACCGCCGTAATCTGGTCGTGGGTCGAGAGGTTTTTCAGGCCGCCGAGATGCGCTTTCCATGCGCGCACGGTGGCGCTGTCGCCCTGGGTTTTCATTTGCTGGTCAAAACGCGCCATGACCGAAGTCCATTTCGGGAACATGCTCACGCCTGCGGTTTTCACTTCGGCGGTGCCGAACAGCTCGGGGTATGCGCCCGACTGCTGCAGGGGGCGGATCGCGGCGGTTGAAAAGGCGGCGGCCATGCGCACATTGTTTGTAGAGTCATCGGCGCGGGCGACAGAAGGGGTCGCGACCTGCATCAACAGCGCAACACCGGCGGTCGACGCCTTGATGCACCATTGTTCGGCAAGCTTGCGATAGAGCTGAACGGCGGAAAGCGCGCCCTGTTCGAGCAGAATTGTACCAAGGCGGCCGCCTGTTGCGTGCTGCGCTTCGAGCGCTTTTTCGAGCTGGCTTGCGGTGATAAGGCCGCTTGTGACGAGCAGGTCGCCCAGTTTGTAGGAGCGGACGGAACGCCCGACCGAGCGCAGGAAATCGCCGTGGAGATTGGGGGCTTTGGAGGGGGTGGATTCTGCGGCTGAAATCCCCTCTGGTTTCTTCTCTAACTGCATGCCCTGAAGCCCTTTTTTGCCGGTGCGCTGGAACGCTGGTTTATTGGAGACAGTTCCATAATATCCAATGGTCATTAAGGATTAGTGAAAACGGGCCTAAAACCGCCGATTTTGAGGGAACTTTTTAAGGCTTGAACGTGGCGAAATATTATGATAACAAAAGGGTAATAATATTATCAAACCGGATTTCGCCATATGCTTGAAAACTCAGCATTATTTGAAGACCTGACCAAACTCGCCCCTTCGCATGTTTTGTGCGTGGGAGATGTGATGCTGGACAGGTTCGTCTATGGCGGTATCGAGCGCATCTCGCCCGAAGCCCCGATTCCCGTGCTGCTGGTCGAGCGCGAGAAGCATATGCTGGGCGGCGCCGGCAACGTTGTCGCCAACATTGCAGCCTTGGGCGCAAAAGCAACCCTGATCGCCGTGACCGGCAATGATACGTCAGGGCAGGACATTGCAAGGCAGCTGGGCGAGCTTGGCATTGCGGCGGAACTTGAAACCGCGCTTGATCGTTTTACCACCGTCAAAAGCCGCTTCGTCTGCGGCGGGCAGCAGATGCTCCGCGTCGACCGCGAAAAAACCGCCGCCATCCCGGCCGAGGTCGAGGAACGCATCATCGACCGCGCTGAAAAAATCATCCCCACCGTCGGCGCAATCATATTGTCCGACTATAAAAAAGGCCTGCTGACCGATAAAGTCGTCAGCCGCATCATCGAAATCGCCAAGCGCCACGGCAAACCCGTGATCGTCGACCCCAAAGGGCAAGACTTCGCGCGCTACAAAGGCGCCACGGTCATTACGCCGAACCGCAAGGAACTCGAAACCGCAACCGGCATGAAGGCCGGCACGGATGACGAAGTGCGCGCCGCCGCCATGAAAATCATCGTCAGCTGCGGCATTCCCGCCGTGCTGGCCACCCGCAGCAAAGACGGCATGTCGCTGGTATCGTCCGATGCCGAACCGCAGCACATTCCCGCCAATGTGCGCGAGGTTTACGACGTATCGGGCGCGGGCGACACGGTTATCGCCACATTCGCTTCCTGCATCGCGGCTGGCTGCACCACGCGCAACGCGGCATTGCTCGCCAATATCGCGGCGGGTATCGCGGTCGGCAAGCCCGGCACGGCGGTCGTGCGCCCCGAAGAAATCGAAAAAGTTATCTCCAGCGGCTATGCCATGGAAAAACAGTCCTATCACAGCAAAACCAAATTCGCGACGCGCGCTGGCGCAGGCGAGCAGGCCGAACGCTGGCGCTCGCGCGGGTTCAAGGTCGGTTTTACCAATGGCTGTTTCGACCTGCTGCATCCCGGCCACGTCGCCACGCTGCGTCAGGCAAAAGCGGCCTGCGATTATCTGGTGGTCGCCATCAATTCCGACGCCTCGGTGAAACGTCTCAAAGGCCCGACCCGCCCCGTGCAGGACGAACAAGCCCGCGCCGCCATTTTGTCCGCCATGGAAATGGTCGATATGGTGGTGGTGTATGACGAAGACACGCCGATTGAATCCTTGAAAGCCATCAAGCCCGATGTGCTGGTCAAGGGCGGGCAATACAAGCTCGAAGAAGTCGTCGGCTATGACCTCATCCAGTCATGGGGCGGCAAAGTCGTCCGCGCCGACATGGAAGACGGGTTCTCCACGACCAATACGATTAAGAAGATGACGGCATAGCCGTCAGAAAAAAAATGACGGCGTAATAAACTCCGCCCTCTGCTGTCATCCCTGCGAAAGCGTGGTAATTTATGCGTATCTCTTTGAGCGCCTTTTTAATTTTATGCCGTTTGGCTCAGTTTAAAAAGCCCGTCTCTAAATTCAGAGACTCTCTGTGCAATACTTTTTCCCTTATCCGCAATCGGCGATGGTGGGCTGGTTATTTCTAATTGCTCTAGCCGAGACTTTATAGACATGCGTGCATAAAATATTCTCCATTTCTGTGCATTTATTTGAGAAGCAAACCAAACTAATTCATTAAAAGACATTCGATAACGGGGTATTAAAACACGAACAGAGCTTCCGCCGTTACCCCTGGCAAGGAAAGGCCATGGTTGAACATAGGCTTGACCAAAAGCGGTAACCGAAATACCGCCATTAGGAAATATCTCTTCTTCGTCATTATCAACCAGTCTGACGATACTATTTGACTGATCTCCACTGGAGATATAGGCGAACTTTCCTTCTGGATAATTTTTTTCGCCTGAAGATTTTCCATTTTCAACATCAAAGAAATGCGATACCGGAGCTCTTTTTCCAACGGGCAACTTAGGTAAATCTTTCCATTCATCCATAAATGTTCCCAATGTTACATCAGCGAGCTCAGGCATATCGGTGACTGCTCTGTAAATTGAAAAACGAATGTTATCTTCATATTTTTTTAGTTTATCTTCTGAATCAATCGGCTGTGACAGCCACTGTTGAGGACTCCATTCATTTCCGCCTAAGATGAGTTTCGAACTGATTGTGTTGATATTTTCGGCAGATACGGATTTTCCTCCCATAAACTCTCTGAATTTATTTGCGGTTTCTGCGAGCTGAGAGCCGGAAACCTCAACGCGCCTTCCTTTAAGTTTTTCAAATCCGTCATTCCAGATGCGTCCCATGAACACGGCATCTTTTTCACCATGTGGGATGTGAGCCTTGGCTATAAGTATTGAGGTTGGCGCGGCGGTTGGATAAAAAAGATCCTCAGGCAAGCTTATCATGCCCAGAACGGTGTGTTTTTTTGTGAAGGAGGCTCTCCATGGTTTGTTATCATCGTCAGCAAAAATACTTGCCTTAACCACTACCGCCAGATAACCCTCAGGCTCTAGCGCATTCATAGATGCATCTATGAAGTCTCTTTCCGGCTCCCCTTCTTACGAGAAGGGGGGGGTAGAAAGGCCTTCGTGCAGGATTCCTCAACTGCCGCTTTTGATTGTTTATCGAAACAGCTCGTATTCTCTATATGACTTTTGCCATCGCCTCGGAAAAACATGTTTAATGTCGCTAGTGCCCATATAGTCGGGTTTGTATCAAACCCCCAAAGGGCGTTTTTTACCTTTTGAATAGCCTTAGGCCCGTGTGCGCCAGCCATCATTCTATCAAAGGCCGCCACTAGAAATCCCCCAGTACCACACGCTAGATCAACAACTCTATCCGTTACTTTGGCATCAATTAGTTCCGCACAGAACTTGGTAATGTGTCGTGGCGTAAATACGATTCCCAAGGCATTATTATCGTATCCGTACCTGAGAAACGCTTCATAGAACAGGCCAAGGAA
>JAYUPV010000387.1:0-2058 GCA_043759865.1 Alphaproteobacteria bacterium
CTGGTGAGCACCCACGTTATCTGATCGCGCGACGCCGATGTCGTCCCCTGCATATGCGGCAGCGCGACATTGGCAATCGTGGTGTCGAGCGCCTGCATAATGGTCGCCAGCATGGTGCAAAGGGTGATGAAACCCTTATGCGGGATATCTTTCCATTCGGCGAGGCTGGGAACTTTGGCGTCGGTTTGCATCAGGGTTTCGCGGCTTGCGCCTCGCCCCTCATATGCGGGTAGTTGCCGGTGTCGACTGTCACCACGGCGCTCATGCCGGTGTGCAGCGGCGGGTCGCTCTCGGCGCGGTCGGGGTCGATACGCACGGATATGCGCTGCACGACCTTTACCCAGTTGCCCGTCGCGTTCTGCGCGGGCAGGACAGAAAATTCAGCCCCCGTCGCAGGCGCGATGCTGGAAACGATGCCGCGCCATGTGCGGTCGGGATAAGCATCGATCTCGATTTCCACCTTTTGCCCCGGGCGGATATTTTCAAGCTCGGTTTCCTTGTAATTCGCCTCAATCCACAAACTGCCGCTATCAATCACGCCGACGGCAGGAACGCCTGCGGGCATAAATCCACCGACTCTTGGCATATCGCCGATGATGCCGTCTGCGGGCGAGCGCACGGTGGCGCGGGCGAGGTTCAGCTCGGCTTCTTCAAGCTCGGACTTTGCTTCGCGGTACATCGGGTGGTCTTCGGGCGCGATATCGACATTGCCGTCGAGGCGTGCGAGAAGTGCGGCTGCCTCCTGCTCCACCTGCGCGATTTTTGCCTCGGCAACAGTACGGTCATGCCCTGCTTCATCGACAGACTCTTGCGAAACGGCGTCTTTCATATGCGCGCCGGTGCGGCGGCGATATAAGGTATCCGCAAGCGAGCGGTCAGCATTCGCGCTTTTCAGCTCTTCCTGCTTTTCGCGGGCGGAGGCCTTCAATTCCTCGATCTGCGTGCGGACGAGGTCAAGGCTCGATTTCGCCTTGTCACGCGCGATGCGGTAGGCGGCGGGATCGATTTCAAACAGCACATCGCCTTTTTTCACGCTCTGGTGGTCGCCTGCTTTGACAGCAATTACCGTGCCGGAAACTTCGGGCGCAACCATAATTTTATTCGCCTTCACATACGAATTATCCGTTTCCATGAAGCGGCCGGAGAACAGCCACGCCGTGCCCGTTGCGACGACCGCGACGATAACGCCGAGAGCCATCAAGAACCGCCTTAATTTTTTCTTTGCTTCCGCTGACATTTTATTCTCCCTCTGCTGCGCGCTTGGCACATTCCGCCGTGATATTGGCGCGCATTTTCAAAAGCACGCTCATAAATTGTTCTTGCTCCGCCGTCGATATTCCCCGCAACGCGTCGCCACGGCAGCCGGCGCCGTGTTTTTTCAGGCGCTTCAGGGTGGGCACGGACTCTTTCGTCAGAAACAGCTGCATGGCACGGCGGTCGCCCTTGTCGGCGCGGCGCTCCACCCAGCCGGCGGCCTGCATGCGGTCGATAAGCCGCGCGACCGATATCGGCTGCATCTCCAGCATGTCGGCAAGGTGGCATTGCCACATGCCGGGGTTGCGCGACAAAATCGCAAGCGCGCGCCATTGCGCCTGTGTCAGTTCCATTTCCTCGACACGCCGGTTGAACTCGCGGCGCATCAGGCGCGCCACGTCTTGCAGCATAAAGCCGAGGTTCTCAAGCGATGTCGGGTCGGGCGAGACTGCCATGGGTAAGCCACCTGTAATTAGTAAGCATGCTTATAGTATATCAGCTTACAATGACAGGTTTCAAGAGTTTTTGAACGATCGATAATAAACCCTTGGATTCCAAGCAAAAAGCCGGTTTCCTTCCCTTTTCCGTGAAAAAAAGCTATAAAACGGGCACAACACCGACAGGAGACTCGCCATGCGCCTCGCCGTTTTCGCCGCCCTTTTCGCCCTACTGGTTTCACCCGCTTTTGCCGCAGGGGAAAAGACCTACACTACAGGACATTTCGCCGGAGAACTGAACGGCGTCGAGGAAGGCTATGTGAAGCCCGTTGAAGGCGCGCAGCCCACCCCGCAACCGAGAATTAAC
>JAYUPV010000388.1:0-3863 GCA_043759865.1 Alphaproteobacteria bacterium
GCGGCTGCAGCCTCCGACAAGCCCGTCAAAATCGGCTCGGCCGATGACGCGGCCTTTATTCTCAAAAACGCTTCAAGCGTGGTTATCGTGCCGGGCTACGGCATGGCGGTCGCACAGGCGCAGCATGCGCTGCGCGAAATGGCCGACCAGCTGAAAAAGCACGGCATCAAAGTGCGCTACGCCATCCACCCCGTCGCGGGCCGTATGCCCGGCCACATGAACGTGCTGCTGGCCGAAGCGAACGTGCCTTACGACGACGTGCAGGAGCTTGAAGACATCAACCGCGATTTCGCCCAGACCGATGTCGCCTTTGTCATCGGCGCGAACGACATCACCAACCCCGCCGCCAAAAAAGACCCGGCCTCTCCCATCTACGGCATGCCGATTCTGGATGTCGAATCAGCCGGCACGGTTTTGTTCGTGAAGCGCTCGCTCGGTTCCGGTTATGCCGGCATCGATAACGAGCTTTTCTTTTATGACAACACGATGATGCTGCTCGGCGACGCGAAAGCCATGTGCGAAGGCGTCATCAAGGCTCTTGAACACTAATACTCCGAGGTTATGTCTAATTTTGACGCGGCGCGCCTTTGCGCCTGCGGTGACTCGAAAATTTCAAGAACCAAAGCAGTGCAGCAATTTTCCCGACAGGAATAGCGTCTGGAAATAAGTTTGTTTCTCAGTATAATCTCCTGAAGCTCATACTAGCCCCAGGGAAAGACGCTATCGGCATGGCGAACTTGAACCGGTTTTTTGAACCGGACGGATGGCAGGAGGATAATTTTACCAGCACGACTGGTAAGAAAATCCGCTACGGCCACGCAGAACCGCCGGGCACCAAAAAAGGCACTGTCGTGATCACGACAGGCTATGCGGATTTTATCGAGGCTTATCACGAAACCATCAACGAATATCTCTATCGCGGCTTCGCGGTCTGGATGATGGATTGGGCCGGTCACGGCGGTTCGGAAAAAAACACCACGCCGCCGAAAAAAGGCCAGACGGTCGAAGACCATATCGAAGACCTGCGAAAATTCCGTCAGGAAATTGTGGATGCTGCTGCGGGCAAGCCCGTTCTGCTTTCCACGCATTCGATGGGCGGGCAGGTTGCGCTGCGCTATCTTGAACAGCACCAGTCCGATTTCAATTTCGCCATTCTTGCCACCCCGCTGGTCGAAATGCGCATCAAGGGCGAACCCGCCACGCTGATGCGCGAAGCTTTCGAAGCTGCCGTCGCCGAAGGGCTCGCCGACCAGCAAATCAAGGACGGCCGACGCTCCATGACCCGCCAGCTGGTCGCCGAGCGCAAAGACAAACGCGAGAAAAACCCCGTGCGCATGGGGCTGCACAAAACATTCATGCTGCTCAACGACACGTTGAAAGCCGAAGATCCGACCATCGGCTATGTCGACAGCCTGTTCAAATCGACCGCAAAAACATCAAACGACGATTTTTTGAAAACCATCAAGACTCCGATACTGTTCGGCATCGGCAAAAGCGACGACGTGATCGACAACGACAGCGTGTGCCGCGCCGCCAAGACCGTGCAGAATGGCGTTGCCGCCGAAATAGACGGGGGGCTGCACGCCCTCTGGATCGACCGCGACACGCAGCGCAAGGCGTGGTGGACGGAAATCGACGCTTTTATCGCAGACCAGCAGCTGAAGTTTAAACCGGCGGGGCCGAAAGCCTTGCCGCCGCAACAAAAGGGGCCTTAACGGGATGTTGCCGCCAAATTTCAAAGAGCCGGATAATTTCAGCTGGGGGCATTTTAAAAATGCCAAAGGGGCTGATGTGCGCTACGGCCTCGCCAAGGCCGAAGGGGAATCAAAGGGCACGATGGTCATCGGGCCCGGTTTCCGCGAGAACGGCGAAAAATATTTCGAAGTCATGCGCGACATGCAAAAGCGCGGCTTTGACGTTTACGTCATGGACTGGCGCGGGCAGGGCGGCTCCGAGCGTTATATCAAGGGCAGCCAGAAAGCGCACCACGAAGGCTATGACGAACAAATCGCGACGCTGCACCAGTTCGTCGATACCGTTATTCCTGCGACCTCGAAAAAACCGCTGGTGCTGATGGCGCATTCCATGGGCGCGCATCTCGGCCTGCGTTACCTGAACGAACACCCCGGCGTGTTCGATTCCGCCATTCTTACCTCGCCCATGTTCGACATAGTAACGGCGGGCGTGCCCAAGAAACTCGCGCGCCAGATGGCAAAATTTGCGAAGGCCGGCAACTATCTCGAAAAATACATTCCCGGCGGCACCGACTGGGTCGAAGACGCGTTTAAAGACAACAAAAAAACCAGTGATCCCGTGAGATTTTCAGCCGAGCAGGAAATCAGCCGCAGCAACGAGGCTTTGAAAATAGGCGAGCCGACCTACGGCTGGGTCTATCACACCTTTTCCTCCATCGACATTCTCAACGATGAAGACTACCTGAAGGCCATCAAGACCCCCATCCTCATGGAGGTTTCGGGTAAGGAACAAATCGTCGACCGCGCCGCGCAAGACCGTGCACTGACCCTGCTGCCCAATGTCCGCAAAGTCGAAATCGCCGATTCAAAGCACGAAATCTGGATGGAACGCGACGAGCTGCGTAACAAATGGCTGGAAAAAGTCGACGCATTCACAGCGGAAAGGCTGCTGGCGGCAAACCCTGCGCCAAAAAAGCCTAGCCCGCCCAGCAAGCCGCGCGCGCCGTCGCCCTGATGCGCAGCCTTGTTGCGCGGGAAATAATAAAACAGTATAAAAGCCTATAAGAATAGAGAGTGTAAAAAATGACTGCCAAAACCGATAAAAACGACAAGGCTTACCTGCGTCTCAGCGATCTGGTGACGCAAGCCATGCGCCTTGCGCTCGACCAGAAAGACGTCGCGATTGCCGATATTTTGTCGCGTGCGCTTGAAATGTCGCTCACCCGCAACGCCGGCGGCCGCAACTTCATCGAACGCCGCGAATTGTCCGCCGAAATCGACAAGGCGCTGGATGATTTGATTTCCCTCAAGAAGGCGGCGACGGGCAAGAAGAACAAGTAATCTTCAGCTAATCAGCTTGAGCCATTCATCTTCGGAAAGAACTTTCACGCCAAGCTCGGCGGCCTTTTTCAGTTTCGAGCCTGCGTCTTCGCCCGCAATCAGGTAATCGGTGTTTTTCGATACCACCCCCGCGACTTTCGCGCCGAGGGTTTCGGCGTGCGCCTTCGCTTCGTCGCGCCCCATTTTTACCAGCTTGCCGGTGAACACCACGGTCTTGCCGGTCACGGGCGACTGTACGGCTTTCGGCCGCACATAGTCTTTTATCGCCAGTTCTTTTTGGAGGTCTTTCAAAACTTCCAGATTGTGCTTCTCGGCAAAGAATTCGACAATATCCTCCGCCATCGACGCGCCGATATCGCCGATATCGTCAAGCGCCGCAAAGGCCGCGCTGTCGCGGGCTTTGGCTTCTTTCATTTGGGCGAGCAGGTTTTCGATACTCTCGTAATGCTGCGCCAGTTTTTTCGCCGTCGCCTGCCCCACCTGGCGTATGCCGAGAGCGTAAACAAAACGTTCAAGCGAAATGCCGCGCCGTTCCTCCACCGCCTCCAGCAGGTTTTTGACCGACAGCTCGCCCCAGCCCTCGCGGGTTTTCAGGGCTTCGGCGTGTTTTGACAAGCGGAAAATATCGCCTGGCATCTTGATAATGCTTTCGTCGTAAAACTCCTTGATAATCTTGTCGCCAAGTCCCTCGATATCAAAGGCGTTGCGCGAGACAAAATGCTTAAGCCGCTCCATCCGTTGCGCCGGACAAATGAGCCCTCCCGTACAGCGCCGCACCACATCTGTCTTGCCGGTTTCACGTTCCTCCCGCTCCGCATGGCTGCCGCA
>JAYUPV010000389.1:0-4398 GCA_043759865.1 Alphaproteobacteria bacterium
GATGCTGCGTCATAATAGGTTATTAGCTATTTATCTAAATACTTAGCCTGTAACCTTGCCCCGAATAAAGACTATATTATAGGGCTGGCGACCATCCGGCGACGGAGCAGAAAATGGAAGATAAAGCCGACCGCAAAATCGAAGTCCTTTACGATGACCAATGCCCCGTCTGCCGCGATTATTGCACCAAAGCGGAGATGCAGAGTGCGAAGGACAAACTTGTGCTGATCGATGCGCGGCAAAAGGGCGAACTGCTGGACGAGGTGACGGCCAAGGGGCTCGACATCGACCAGGGCATGGTGGTGAAGATCGACGGCAAGCTCTATTACGGCAGCGACGCGATGCACGAACTGGTGAAGCTGAAAAAGGCGGGCGTGGTGGAGCGGTTCCTGTTCCGCTCGCGCGGGCTTTCATCGGTGGTCTATGGTGCGTGCAAGTCGGTGCGTAACCTGCTGCTGCGGGTGCTGGGCATCAAGAAAATCGAAAACCTGAAAAAATAATCAACCTTCCACTTCCCCCACTTCGCAGCCCAGCATGTAGCCGATGCCGCGCACGGTTTTGATGAGCGCGGGCTCTTTCGCATCATCACCCAGTTTCCGGCGGATGCGGGTTATCTGGATATCAATGGCCCGGTCGCCCACATTCAGGTTATCAACGCGCGCCTTGTCGAGCAGTTGTTCGCGCGTCAACACTCGCCCTGCCCCCGCCACAAGCGCCTCCAGCAACCGGAATTCCATGGTGGTGAGGTCGCAGGGGCGGCCTTCGGCATCAAACGCCTGACACCTGCCGCTGTCGAGCACATGGCGGCCGAAGCGGAATTTGCGAGGCGGGGGTTCCTGCGTTGTGGACGCAGTACGCGATTTGTAGCGGCGGATAAAGGCCTTGACCCGCGCCGACAGTTCTTTCATTTCAAACGGCTTGCCGAGATAATCATCAGCGCCCATTTCAAGTCCGACGACTTTGTCGACCCATGCGCCCTTGCCGCTGATGATAATGACCGGCGCGTCGGACAACTGGCGAATGCCGTTCATGAGCGCAAGGCCGTCGGAATCGGGCAGGCCGAGATCGAGCAATATGGTGTCGGGCTTTTTGACGCGCAAGATTTTCATGGCCTCCGTTCCGCAGGACGCGCCGAAAACAGTATAGCCGTCAAGCTCGAGGTTTTCGCGAATGGTGGCGCGAAGCTGGTCGTTATCATCAACCACAAGCACGCATCCCCCGCTCATGCCACCAGCCCGCGCACGGTTTTTTCCAGCGTCTCGATGTCAAAAGGTTTTGCCAGCACCGCATCGGCGCCGAGTTTTTTGGCAAGCATCAGAAAATCGGCCGATTTGGTGCGCCCGCCGCCGGAAATAGCGATGAGGTGAATGGCGGGATATTTCTTACGCAGCTCGGTAATCACCTCCAGCCCCTCGCGGCGCGGCATGATGATGTCGGTGATGACGACCTGCGGCAGCGCGCCGTCGTCAATCATTTGCAACGCCTCCTGCCCGTCTTTGGCGAAGGCGACTTCGAAGCCGCATTCTTCGAGATTCTCGCACAATATCTTGCGTACCGATTCCTCGTCGTCCACGACCATTACGCTGACTTTTCCCGGCATGAATCCTCCTGTAATTTGTGGAGCGGCAGGTAGATGCGGAATGTGGTGCCCCGCCCCTGCTCGCTTTCAACCTCGATATGCCCGCCCGACTGGCGGATAAATCCGTAGACCATGGCAAGGCCAAGGCCTGTGCCCTCGCCTGCCGGTTTTGTCGTGAAAAACGGCTCGAAAATGCGTTCACGCACGTGTTCGGGCATGCCATCGCCGGTGTCGGCAAGGGTTATCATGAAATAGCCGCCATCGTCGCGCACCACAACGCCTGTTGAAATCACCAGCTTTCCGCCCTTCGGCATCGCGTCGCGTGCGTTGACCGATATATTGATGATAGCGTTTTGCATCAGCGTCGCATCGACGCAGAGAAGCGCGGTTTCAAGCCCGTGTTCAAGGAAAACCGCCACCCGCTCGCCCAATGTTCGCCGCAACAAGGCAAAGGCATCGCTGACAGTGCGTACACCGTCCATGACTTCCTGCTTCAGCTCGCTCTGGCGCGTGAAAACCATCAGGTGACGCACAAGATCGGCTCCCCTTTTGGCGGCGGTTTCGATGGCGGCCACTTTTTGCGCCAGCGCACCACCGGCTTCCTTGTCGGGTAATGCGCCGATGCGGCGGTTCAGGATATGCGTGTTGCCGAGAATGACCGTTAATAGATTGTTGAAATCATGAGCGATGCCGCTGGTCAGCTGTCCTACGGCATCCATCTTTTGCGCCTGCCGCAGTTTTTGTTCCAGGTTCTGCCGCATTTTCTTCAGCTCGAAAATCTCTCTCGCTTTTTTGAGCGCGATCATGAGTGTGTCGCCGGTGATATTGCCCTTGAGCAGGAAATCATGTACGCCCCAGCGCAAGGCTTCGACCATCACGCCCTCGGCGTTTTGCCCTGTCAGCATGACGAAGGGTGCGGGCATTGTGTCGGCCTCGACATCGTAAAACCGCCGCAGCAGCTCGATACCGTCCATGTCGGGCAGGCGGTAATCGAGGAACACGCAGCCTATGGTGCCGCCAGACAGGATTGCTGCCCCCGCCTCGCCCGTTTCTGCTTCATGTACGGTATAGCCTGGCTCCGCGCGCGCAAGGTGACGGCGGATGGCCATGCGGTCTATGGCGCGTCGTCTATCACAAGAATTTCAAGCTCCGCCGCCATCGCCCACGCCCCGTGATTAAGCCTCTCCACCAGTTTTCAGGATAAACTTTTATTTTTGATGAAGTTTTTTTCGGACGAAGGCATACCACGTGGCGCGGTGCATACGCATGTAACCACGACTGCAAGAAGACGCGGATAAAAACCGCTCATGCCGCATATGGGGCTATGCGGCGCGGGTGAACGATAAATATAAAATCTCAATCAATGCCGAAGGCGCTTGAAAGCGAAAAATCGCGACGAGAAATGCCCAGTTCTTGCTGGTCGGCCAGCACTGCTTTGCCTGCGATATAGCGGAAACCGGACGACACGGCGGCGCAGAGCTCGGCACTTGTTGAAACGTCGTCTGCCATAGCCGCGCAGTTGATTCCGCCTGTCTCATCGGCAAAGCGGCGGATGACGCCGATGAAATCATCTTCCTGCGTCTGGCTGGTGCCGAGCAGCACGGCACAAGCATGGACATTGCTCCGCGACACGCAATCAAGGTGGACGCCGCGCAGATCGGTGGTGAAAACAACCGCGCGGCACAGGTCGCTCACATCGCGCTGTATCGCCTGCAGCCGCGTTTTCGGCGCGTGCGGCGGGATATTGGCAAGCTGCAGCACAATAAAGCACCGCACTTCCTCGGGAATGCGCCGCAACAGAGAAAGGTAATGCCCGCGATAGGGATAAAGGTTCAGCGTTTCGAAGCCGGCGGGAACAATCACCACCGATTTCTCCCCCCGCGCATGCAGCTCGCCCAATGCTTCGGAAGCGCGCAACAGCAGGCCGATATCCTGCAGCGCCGAGCCTTGTGCATCCGCGTCTGCCTTTTGAACGAGGCGCACAATGTAGCCGCAGAGATAGTTTTTTTCGACATTCCACACGGGGCGGAATACCACGCCCGTTGTCCTGCCAAGTTCGGCAAGACCGACCGGGCTAAGCGTTTCCGTGAGGGATTTCTTGGCTTGCATGTATGGTTCCTGTCCTGTTTGCCTATGTTCCCAGTCTGGGGCTTTTGCATGACAGGAGGATGTCGCAATTGTTTCAGGCATATTTCAGCCCGTTGTTACAATCCGGCAATATATTTCAACGTTTTAGAAGCAATCCAGCCATATGCCGGCAGCACGGGAGGGCGAGAATGAAAGCATGGGTACAAACTTCAGGGGGAAGCCGCCATGCAAAAGACCGCCGCCTTTTTGATTGCTCTTTCACTTTTCAGCAGCGTCGCACAGGCGCGCGGGGTTTCCTCGGTCGAGCTTGGCGCGACGGTCGCGTTCAGGCATTACGAGCTGGTAAAAATGCTCGACCGGCACTTTACGGTCGAGATGGAGGAAGACGCAAAGCCCGCGATGAATATGGGGACGGATGACAAGGGCCACCGTATTGTGATTATCCAGTAACCGGCTGGTCGTCGGTGAAGAAATTGACGACCACGCCCACGCCCTGGTTCGATTTTTCGTCATCGTAGTAGAAGTGCATGTGAACCATGTCTTCATATTTCAGCAGCGGGTTCTTGTCCGGCAGGGGGATGAAGGGAAAGCCCATTTCGGTGTCGTAGCCGCTGTCATTGAGGAAGGCCTTGACCTTGCTGCACACGATATTGGCGATTTCGCAGGCGATGTCGTCATGCACGGGATTCGCGGCAAGGTATTCCTTGGTGAAAATCAGCGCCGCAGCTTTC
>JAYUPV010000390.1:0-2755 GCA_043759865.1 Alphaproteobacteria bacterium
CAGGTTGTGGCCGATTTCCGCCCCCGCGCTATCCGCGAACGCCTGAACCTCAACAAGCCCATCTACGCCCGCACGGCAGCCTACGGCCACTTCGGTCGCGCGCCCGAGCCCGACGGCGGCTTCACCTGGGAAAAGAACGACCTCGTGCAAGCGCTGAAAGACGAGCTCGGCTCCAAAAAATACGCCGAAGCCGAAGGCAAAGTGACCGAGTTCAAGCGGTAAAAAAAACCAAGGATAAAGGATGCTCTTAACGACGACTTCCTTACGGGTTTTTCTTTGGATATTCCTTGCGATATCGATTCTGAAAGTCACTTTAAAAAGTGTTTGCACGACTCCTTGGGAAGCCTTCGTGGATTCAATAAACGCTATGGGCATATGGTTCAATGCAAGTTTGTTAGTGCTGGCATCGGCCGCTCCGTCCGTAATAGAAACACCACTTGTTAAAGTTTTCTCCGCAAAAACCCATACTTGGATTACCTGGATTGCGATTTTCTTTGCTAACTTTTTCTTTCTTTTGTTCCCTTACTATCTTTATAAGTTAATTCCGTACCTTCAGGAACAGCACCCCGATCTGATACCCTTCTTACATAGTGTCTTTGGATAAAAAAATGCCCTTCGAGAAACTCATTCGCGGCTACAAGGCTTTCCACTTGAATTACTTCAAGTCGGAAAACAAGCTGTTCAAGGGGCTGGTGCGGGACGGGCAGAACCCTGACACCCTTATCATCGGCTGTTCCGACAGCCGCGCAGACCCCGCCATCCTGACCAGCAGTGAACCCGGCGAAATGTTTGTGGTGCGCAACGTGGCGGCGCTCGTGCCGCCTTACAAAACCGACAGCATGCACCACGGTACATCGGCCGCGCTTGAATTCGGCGTGAAGCAATTGAAGGTAAAGCACATCATTGTCATGGGACATTCGATGTGCGGCGGCGTGAATGCTATCGCCCATCACGAAATCACCCGCGACAAATTCGAATTCCTGCCGCAATGGGTCGATATCGGCGCCTCCGCGCTTGAGGAAGTCGAACGCACGATGCCCGACGCGAAACCCGAGGTACATCGCCGCGCGCTCGAGCAGGCGGTGGTGCGCGTGTCGCTCACGAACCTCATGACCTTCCCGTGGATTGCAGAGCGCGTGGCGGCGAAGGAAATCGAACTGCATGGCTGGTATTTCGACATGAAGACCGGCAAGCTGTCCGAATTCAACGCCGAGAAAAACGCTTTCGAAGATCTCAATAAAAAAGGCGTCACGGATGCTGCGAGATAAACCTCCCGAGCCGGACGACCGCCCCCTATTTTACGGACGACGCAGGGGAAAGGCGCTGCGCTCGCAGCGGCAGGACGGATATGATTCAGTCATACCGTGGGCGGAAATTCAGGAACTGAAATTCCCGCCGGATGGCGCAAAAATCGACCCGCGCACCCTTTTCGATTTCCCCGTAACCGATGTGTGGCTTGAAATCGGCTTTGGCAACGGCGAGCAGCTGATGCACCAAGCGCTCAACAACCCGACCATCGGCATGATCGGCTGCGAACCCTTCATCAACGGCGTCGCCGCCCTATGCCGCGACATGAAGGAAAAGGATGTGAAGAACATCCGCATTTTTCAGGACGATGCGCGGCTGTTGATGGCGCGGCTTGCCGAGAAGAGCATCGGGCGCTGTTTTATTTTGAACTCCGACCCATGGCCGAAAACCCGCCACCAGCGTCGCCGCGTGGTGCAAACGGAAACGCTCGACACCCTGCACCGCCTGATGGTGAAAGGCGCGGAACTGCGCCTGTCGTCGGACGACCCTGGCCTGAACGCATGGCAGATCGAGAAGCCCTATTTGCACGGCGGCTATGAATGGCTGGCAAATTCCGCCGCCGACTGGCGCACGCGTCCCGCCGATATGCTCGGCACGCGCTACCAGAACAAGGGCGCGACCCAAGGCCGGCCCACGATGTTCTTCAATTTCAAGACAATCTAAATACCTGAAAAACATACATCTTTTTCTCTCGCCCGCCTTTATAGATTATGTTAAATAAATAATTCTTCAAAAAACGCGATTTATTTTTTGAAACACATGCCCGTAAAGCTGCTGCAAAACAGCGCGGATTTTTCACGATTTTCCTTGAAAACCCATGCTTTTGCTGTATAAATGCACTCAATCTACCCCGGCATAACAAAAGGGTGGGCTCTGAAAAAGAGCCCGCCCTTTGTGCTGGAAAAGGCCAAGAGAAAGACGAATGGAAAAAACGCCGCTGACGGCAAAGATTGAAAAAGCGATTTCACCCACCGCGCAAAGCATGGGCTATGAAATCGTGCGCGTCTTGATGGTAGGCATCGGCTCGGGCAAGCCTACATTACAGATCATGGCGGAGAAGCCCGACGGCACGATGAACCTCGACGACTGCTCGCGCCTGTCGCAAGCGATTTCCGCCGTGCTCGATGTCGAAGGCGTTATCAGCGACGCCTATTACCTCGAAGTGTCCTCGCCCGGCATCGACCGCCCGCTGACGCGCCTCAAGGATTTCGAGACGTATAAGGGCCTCGAGGTAAAGATTGAAACCGACCGTCCCATCGACGGCCAGAAAAAGTTCAAAGGCAAGCTGATCGGCACCGCAGAGGGCGGTATCGTCAGTTTGGAAACGGAGGAAGGCATCCTGCGCGGCCTTCCTTTCGGGCAGATCCAGAAAGCAAAACTTGTGCTGACGGACGAGCTCATTAAATCAGCGCAGCAGAAAAAAGGTTAAGTAAGGAAAAGCCATGCA
>JAYUPV010000391.1:0-3312 GCA_043759865.1 Alphaproteobacteria bacterium
TCTATCAACCCCTTGGCGACGCAGTTCTGCTGGGTAAAGACAAACAGCTTTATGCCGCGCGCATGCAGGTTTCGCAGCGCCTCTTCGACTCCTGCCAGAAAGGACAATTGCGCCAATTCGAGGATATACCCGCCATTGCTTTCCGGCCCCGAGGCATTGAGCGTGCCGTCACGGTCGAGAATAATGGCGCGGATATCATGCAATCTGGGCAGAGAAATCATCATTCATCCGTCGACAAGAAGAAATATAGCGATTACTTCGTGCCGAAAATCCTGTCGCCCGCATCGCCGATGCCGGGCAGGATATAGCCATCTTCGTTCAGCTGGCGGTCGATGGCGGCGGTGTAAATGGGAACATCCGGATGCGCTTCGTGGAAGTTCTTGATGCCTTCGGGCGAGGCGATAAGGCACATGAATTTCACATCCGTCGCCTCAGCGTCTTTCACGCGTTCAACAGCGGCGATGGCTGAGTTTCCGGTCGCCAGCATGGGGTCGACCACAATCACGCGGCGGCTCGGCATGTCATCGGGCAGCTTCAGATAATATTCGACAGGCACCAGCGTCTCGGGATCGCGGTACAGGCCGATATGGCCGACGCGGGCAAGCGGCGTCAGCGCCAGAAGGCCGTCGAGGAAGCCCGTGCCAGCACGCAAGATGGGCACGATGCAAAGTTTTTTGCCAGACAGCACCTTGGTTTTCATCTTTTCGAGTGGCGTCTCGATCTCGATTTCCTCCATCGGCAGGTCGGAGAGAATTTCGTAACCCATCAGCGTCGAAATTTCGCGTATCAGCGCGCGGAAATCGTTGGTGTTCGTGTCCTTCGAGCGCATGACCGATAATTTGTGCTGCACCAGCGGATGCTCGATCACAAACACGTTCTTGTCGGCTTTGTCCGGCTTCATCATTTTAGTTCTACTCCTCGAGCTTGCGCCCTTTTACGTCTTTCAGCTGTTCCTGCGTTTTCACTTCGGTATGGGCGAAATAGCCGGCGGCTTTTTTTGCTTCCATCTCGACGGCGGCGTCGGCAGGGATAAGCTCGGGCGGTATCTCCACGCGTTCGCCCACGGTAATGCCCGCATTGGCGAGCGCATTGAATTTCATGTCGCTCATCGACGCAAAGCGGTGGATGTGCTTGATGCCGAGCCAATGGAAGATGTCGGGCATCAACTCCTGAAAGCGCATGTCCTGCACGCCTGCCACGCATTCGGTGCGGCGGAAATACTGGTCGGCGCGGTCGCCGCCTTCCTGCCTTTTGCGCGCGTTATAGACGAGGAACTTGGTGACTTCGCCAAGCGCGCGGCCTTCCTTGCGGTTGTAAACGATAAGCCCGTTGCCGCCCTGCTGCGCCATTTCGATACAAATTTCGATTCCGTGGCACAAATACGGGCGGCAGGTGCAGATGTCGGAGCCGAAAACGTCGGAGCCGTTGCATTCGTCATGCACGCGGCAGGCAAGTTTGACATTCGAGTCATGCATCGTCGCGGGATTGCCGATGAAATACATCGTATGCCCGCCGATGGGCGGCAGGAATACTTTCAGGTCGGGGCGCGTAACAAGCTCGGGGAACATGCCGCCCGAATGTTCGAACAACGCGCGGCGCAGGTCGTTTTCGTCGATGTCAAAACGCTTGGCGATACCGGGCAGGTGCCAGACGGGATCGACCGCCGCTTTCGTCACCTTCACGTCGCCATTTTTCGTCAGGATATCGCCATCGGGCTTCAACCGCCCTGCTTCGATAGCGTCCTTGATTTCGGGCATATTGATATGCGCCTTGGTAACGGCGATTGTCGGACGCACATCGAGGCCTTTTTTGCGAATATCTTCAAATTCATCGCCTGCCATGTGGCCCCACGGGTCGAGGCTCACGATTTTCCCGGGGTCGAACCATTGCGGGAAAGGGCCGATGGGCTCTGCCGGTTTCGTGTTCGTCAGGTCAGGCACATGCAAAGGATCAAGCGCGCCGATGGCGACCGCGACCGCGCGGTAAATAGAATACGCGCCGGCATAGGCGCCGATGACGTTCGACGCCTGATGGTCGGCCATGCTGGCGATGATCGGCCCGCGTTCCTTCAGCGTGGCTGCGCCCCACGTGATTTTCGGCACCTTGCTGTCTTTTGGCGGGTGCGAGGTGAGGACGATATGGCCGGAGCCCGGTTTGTTCTTTTTCATCGCTTCAGTCCTGTTGTTCCAACAATATGACTAAATTAAAGTGTGTTCGATTTTGTCACGGAACAGCCCCTCAACGCAAGAATCTAACCGCCGGAAAACGGGTTTACGTAAATAGCGTGACCGAGAGAAAAAACCCCGAAACCGCCGATAACCAGACCAGAGAGTATATTCGCCCCTTTCAGCATCCGCCCGTCGAGCCGGTGGCGCACAAAGCCGACCCCGCCCGTCAGGATACACCACCACGCGAAGGAACCAAGAAACACGCCCAGCACCATCAGCGCCGAAAGGCCGTAATCGGGGGAACCCTGCACAATACCAAGGCCGCTGAAGATAGCGATAAACGACAATATAGTGGCGGGGTTGGTGAGGGTCAGGAACACCGTGGAGCTGAAATCCTGTGCCACTTCTTTCCATGTATGCAGCTGCCCCTGCACTGCGGCCGCAGCATCGGATGCTGGTTTTTGCAGGAAAGTCCTGATGCCAAGCCAGAGCAGGAACGCCCCGCCAGCCACCTGCAACGGCGTGCTGAATTGCTGTAGGAAAGAAGAAACAGCCGTAAGGCCGAAAGCCGCCACAGCGCCATAGGCGGCATCCGCCACCGCCGCTCCCGTGCCCGAGGCAAGGCCGGAACGTATGCCATGTGCCAGTGTGCGGCGGATGCACAGCACGCCGATAGGCCCGACAGGCGCCGCGATAGCGAAGCCGATCATGAATCCCTTGATGAAAAAAGCCGCGTCTGACATGATTTCCGCAGGATAGCAGACAGCCCGAAATCGTGCTAGAAAAAGACAATGAGTGAAGCCGCCCCCATTCCCGCCGAACTCCGCGCCCTGGCCGATAAAACCGCGTCAGGGACGCAGCAGCGCATGGCAAAAATGGAATGGCAGGGCCGCAGGGTGTGGCTGAAAAAAGCCGTGCCGCCCAAGGCAACGCACTGGACGCGACTGCAGGGCTTCGTTTCATTCATCATGCCGCTCAGCATCCTGCGTCCCACCTCCTCCCCCGGCGGGGCGGAGGGCTTGCGCATCGAGGCCTGGCGCATCGGCGAATTCCGCCGCGCCGGTTTCCCCGCACCCGAAGTGCTGGCGATGACCGATGGCTGGCTGGTGCTGGAAGACCTTGGCGACATGGTCGAGCGCAAGCT
>JAYUPV010000392.1:0-3097 GCA_043759865.1 Alphaproteobacteria bacterium
GCCGCTCATTTCACGGTGCTGCTTGCGCTGCCGCCCGCAGCTACATCTGCCCCGCCCCCAAATCCATACCGCAAGGGGCTGGCACCCAAACCTTGACCCCGGATATAAGTGTTTAGGTGCAATAGTCGGTTTTGATTTCAAAAGTAATTTGAAACCTTGCACAATCGCCTGCTCAATCAACGAGAGCACGAAAAACACCTCAAAATATCAAGTAGTTGAGCGCCTTCAGCCTCACTCAAAATCCTGTTTCGGCATCGATGTGTCGGTTCGATCCCGCCGTCGGCAGCGCCATCGTTATGGTATAGAAAAATTTCACGAATTCCGCATGCTTGTATGGGGGCTCTTCAGCTATCATTGTGTAGAAAATGAGGCTCTTCATGCTGCCCGCCCGCCTGCTATGCCTTTTCTTTACGATAGGATTACTGTTGTTACCCCGGCACGCGGTGGCGGGGACGCTTACAGCTGAAGATCTGATGGACATGCCGCTGGAAAGGCTGGTCAAAGTCGAGGTCCTTGTCACGGGTGCGTCGAAATACGCGGAGAAGGTAAACGAAGCTCCCTCGATTGTCGAAATCATAACTGCCGAAGACATCCGCACCTATGGCTGGAAGACGCTGGGCGACGCCATCAACGGCCTTCACGGCATTTACACCAGCAACGACCGCAACTTCACGACAGTAGGTGTGCGGGGCTTTGTGTTCACCAGCTATTCCGACAGCCGCATCCTTGTCATGGTCGACGGCCAGCGGATGAACGAGAACACATATGATGCCGCCTATGTCGGCGAGGAATTTATGGTCGATATGGGTATCATAGATCATATCGAATACATCCCCGGGCCCGGCTCCTCTATCTACGGCGCGAACGCGATGATGGGCGTCATCAACGTGGTGACAAAAAAAGGCAGCGATATAGCCGGCACCGAACTGGAGCTGGGCGGGGGCACACTTGGTACAGGCAGGGCGAGGGGCACCTTCGGCAAGAAGCTGGAGAACGGGGCGAACGTGCTGCTCTCGGTCTCGCGCTACAGCAGCCATGGCGATAGTACGGTGTACTTCCCTGAATTCGATGACCCCAGCACCAATAACGGTATTGCGCAGGATCTCGATTCAGAAAATGCAGAGCGGCTTTTCGGCAAGGCAGAATATGGTGACTTCACTTATACCGCAGGCTACGTCAACCGTTACCGCGAGGTACCCACAGCGCTTTACGGCACGCTGTTCAACGAACAGGGCAACGACGGCACCGACCGCCACGCCTATGGCGAGGTCAAGTACAACACGCAATTGAACGACAAGACGCAGCTGGATGCGAAGGCTTCTTATCATTGGTATCGATCGAAACTCAACTACCCTTATGACTTATTAGGCACATATATCCTGAGCAGCGAGTATATTGGCGACTGGGCCGGCGCCGAGGCCACGATGATGACGACCGCCTTCAACCGCCAGACCATCGTTCTGGGCGCTGAATTCCAGTTCGATATCGAACAGAAGCTCTACGACTACGACAAGTTTGGCGTCTACCAGGACACGCACCGCTCTGGCTTTCGCAGCGGCCTTTACGCGCAGGACGCCATTCGCCTGACCGATGCGCTGGTGCTTAACGTCGGCCTCCGTCTTGACCAGCACCATATGCTCGACAAGCTGCAGATCAACCCGCGTCTCGGCCTCATCTGGAACCCGCGCGCTTCCACCACCATGAAGCTGCTCTATGGCTCGGCCTTCCGTGCGCCCAATGCTTACGAGCGCGATTATGATGCGTTTTTTTCATGGACTGCTAATCCGAATAACAAGGAAGAGCGCATCCGTAACCTCGAAGCGCAGGTTGAATGGCGCAGTGAAAACGGGCTTAAGCTGACGGGCGGTGCGGTGTACAACGAATTTCTGGGGATGCTGAACAAGAACTACGATGCCACCAGCCCCTTCTACCACATGTACGTCAACAGCGGGCACCTTCGCTCTCTCGGCTTCGAGATCGGAGCCGAAAAGAAATGGGACGACGGACGCGAATTCAAGCTATCGTTCAATCACACCGAATATCTAAAGCACATTGGCACAGCCTGGGGAGCGGTCGACGACCCGAAGAATGTCGCCAAGTTGCGCTATGCCCAGCCGCTGTTCGGCGACCGCGCCAAGCTCGGGCTGGAGGACATTTATGTCGGCAAGCGCACAACGCTCTATTACAACACTGAAGACGGCTATAACATCGTCAACGCCAACGTGACGTCGAGTAATCTGGTGGAGGGTATTGATACCTCGTTCGGCGTCTACAACCTTTTTGACAGTGAAAAGAACTCGATCGGCGGCGCCTTCGTCACGGAGGACGTTATCCCGCTTTACGGACGCACTGTCATGCTGACTTTCAGAAAAACCTTCTGATATTGCTGCACAACCGGTGCGGTCTTGACGTTATTTCATTCCCAGCGCGAGGGCGGTCTGGTAGGTGATGAAGGCGGCGGCGTAAGCGAGGACGAACATGTAGAGAAAAGCCACGCCCATCATGCGCCAGCTGTTCAGTTCCCGTTTTATGACGGCAAGGGTGGACAGGCATTGCGGCGCGAAAATATACCAGGCAAGCACGGACAGCGCGGTTGCGAGCGTCCAGTCTTTTTGCAGCGCGGCCGTGATGTTCTTGAAACTTTCGCCCTGGTCGGAAACCGCATAGACAGTGCTGAGCGCCGAGACCATGACCTCCCGTGCGGCCATGCCGGGGATGAGAGCCACGCTTATCTGCCAGTTGAAGCCGATAGGGGCCAGCAGCGGCTGTATCCACTTACCCAACATCGCTGCGAATGAAAAATCAATCGCCGGGCCCACCGCTCCTGCGGGCGGCGCGGGATAAGAGGCAAGGAACCAAACCAGCATTGACATCAGAAAAATCGTCGTACCCGCTCGCTTCAGGAACATCATGGCGCGCGTCCAAAGTCCGATGAGCACGCTTTTCGGGTGTGGGTATTTATAGTCCGGCAACTGCATCATGAACGACGGTGTGCGTTGCGAGGGCGGGCTGAAAACCTTGATAACCCACGACACAGCAAGCGCGCCGAGAATTCCCGCCGCGTAAAGCCCGAACATGACAAGCCCCTGCAATTCGC
>JAYUPV010000393.1:0-5977 GCA_043759865.1 Alphaproteobacteria bacterium
GGTGATGTCGTATTGCTGCCCCGTTTCGCCCTTCACCAGTTTTTCGGCAAGGCTGATGCCCTCGCCCGACATGGCGGACTGGTAGACGCCGGGCGATACTTCGGTTTTGGCGACGCGCACGGGCGCGTTCATTTTTTGCAATTCTTCGGCGAACACGATGCCCGCGCGCATGTCGAGGTTGAAGCCGTCTTTCGACAGCTGCCGCGTGCCGTACAGCGCCGCCGCGACATCGAACACCAGCGCGGCGGGAACCAGCAGCGTCGCCCCGTCGCCGCCGAAGATATAGGCAATTTCGGAACGCCCCGCCGCGTTCAGCACCGCCGTAATGCTGGAGGCCGCGATGGTGTTGACATCTTTATACTGCCCGCGCTCGATCGCCTTGGTGGAGCCCACGATATCGACCACCACCACGCACCAGTCGGGGGGTATCTGCCGGTGCTGCGCGATATCGCACATCCCCTCCCCCGAAGGGACGGGTTTCATGTCTTTATAAAAGGTACGGGTGTTCGCAGTTACCATGCGGTGAATCATAGCACTGACTTCTTAATAAAAATACAGGCAGAGCCTGCGCAAAAAAACAGGCGGGAAGCCTAAGCTTCCCGCCCGTTCAACCTCTTTTCCAATAGGGAATATCGGAAAAGGATCTCTTTAGCACAGGTTCAAATTAGAGCGAGTGGTCTTGACCGCCCTTTTTGAAGTTGCGCTTGCTGTCGTTGTCGTTGGCGAGTTTCGCCTTCACCACGGTCTGCGCCTCGGTCACGAATTCGGTGAGGGCGGTTTTGACGCCTTCCTTGACATCGGGAGCGGCCGCGAGCTTGCCGAGCTTGTCGGAAGCGAGTTCGCCCACGCCGTGGACGATGTCCGAAACCGTTTTCGGGGAGGGCAGCTTGCCGACGAGGTCATGCGCCTGCTGGGACACGCGCTCGGGCGTGACTTCGCGGGTAAGGCCGGCGACCTGCATGGCGATGGCGTCGGTCGGGATGGTGGCGGCGATGTCGCGGACTTGTTCTGCGACTTCTTCGTTGGTGCCGTTACGCATACCGTCGAGAACCGGCTTGAACTGTTCGAACAGCGCTTTTGCAATCATCTGCTCGCCGTCTGAGCGGGAAGCGAGAGCCTGGTCGAGGCCTTGTTCGATGCTTTCGTTGGAGCTTTTCGCCAGCAGCGCCTTGATCTGCGTCGCGACTTTGAGCGACAGTTCCGGCTCTTGCAGTTTCAGCATCAGCTGGTCCAGTTTCTCTTTCACTTTTTCTTCGTCAAAGGAACGGGCGGCCTGGCTGACGCCGTCGGCGACTTCCTGGCTGGTGACCATCGAGAAGAAGTCGGTGGCGGCTTCTTTCACGTAGGCTTTCGGGAATTCGGTGAGGCCTTTGTCAACGACGGCTTGCGCGCCGGCCGCGACCGAGCGGGTCGCTTTTGCAGCGAGGTCCACGCCGCCGTGCTTGTCGGCGAATTTCTTGAAGGCTTCTTTCAGGAGGTCGAGACCGGGAATGTTGATAGCCATGTGTGTTGTTCTCCAAAACTGTTCTATTAAAACGATCCGCAAAACCTTCAAGGGATTGAAGAGCCCAATGACCTTTTAATCCCGGTCATGCGAATGCTTTGCTATTGCACGCGATGATAGAGTTTCGGAAACATGAGTCAAGACGGAATTTTTACAGAAAGCAGGATTTACGCGAGAGTGTCGAGCAGGTCGCCGAGCATCTCGTCCTGTGTTTTGATTACGGAAATATTTACCTTGTAGAGCAACTTGGTTTCAATCAAATTTACTATCTCTTCTGACAAATCAATATCCGGTACCGCCGTCAGCCCCTCGCTATTTGCATAAATAGGCGAGGGGTCGTAGACGACGGAATACCCGGTCGGGTCAGGCGTCACCGAAGCGATGACGCCGCCCGATTCCAGAGAGCTGAAAGAAACATCCAGCGGCTGGTAGACGGTTGAGGCGGGTGTTGACGGGTTAGCACTGGGCACAGCGCCCGATGTCGATGCATTGGCGATATTGCTGGCCGTTGCGGCCAAGCGCGTCGTCTGGGCCCGGAGCCCTGTGAGCGCGATCGAAAATGCGTCCGTCATACCAACCCTGCCTCACCGATGAAGAACACCCCCGAACACCGGAGCGGCACATGCGGGGGCATGGGCGCAATATTCCAGATTTCGAGAGATACTTTCATTATGCCATATACCCCCTTAATAATAAGTTATGCTTTTGAACTTATAGTAAATTTAGGCTAGATTCGGAATTCAAAGGGACCAAGGGAGACCTCCATGAAACACCCCAAAAATGCAGCGCTGGCGCTGGCAGTCATTCTCGCCGCCACGCTTGCTTCATCCTCCGCCTTCGCCGGCAAGCACAAATTCGGGCGCGAGGGAGACATGATGGCAGGCGGCAACAGCCCCATCGTCAACGGATTCCAGGACGCGCAGCGCACCATCAACCGTCTGCCGTCGGGCGATGTTTTCACCCCTGAAAAATTCTACCAGAAGCCCGAGCATTACGGCTTCACGCCCCATGTCTCGAACTGGGACCCGCACCACGACCACCCGCAGCAGTGGCAAGGGCAGGACTGGGACCCGTCGATGTGGAACGAGCACTGGACGCCCGAAGTCACGCTCAACAAATTCTTCCGCGCGCGCATCTTCGAGCGCCAGTACATGCGCAAGGCGAAGCCGCCGGTGCCGGTGCTTGAAATCGGGCCGACATTCTACAAGCTCTCCGACCTCGACCAGCGCCGCGCGCTGAAGCTGCTCGCCGATTACACCAACGTGTTCGGCGAAGGCTTCCCCACCGTGCAGCTTTACGACTGGCACACGCACGAGATCGTCGGCACTTACACCCCGAAGGGCATGTTCCTGAACTGATAACACGAAACCGGCAAACATTTTGAGGCCATTAACATGAAAACATTTACCCTCGCGGCCGTTGCTGGCCTCGCTTTGTGCGTCACCCTTGCGGGTTGCGACAGCGTGTCGAGCAGCATGCGTGGCATGAGCAGCCTCACGAACATGGGCGGCCCCTTCTCGGGTCTCGCCAGCCGCCGCGACATGCCGCTGCCGGTCGAGCAGACAAGCTACGCGCCCGCGAACCCGCAATATGTCGGCTACGTCAACGACTTCACCGGCACCGATACCCACACCTTCAAGTCGGGCGACCGTTCCTTCGTGCTGCGCGGCACGCCGCCGCTGCAAGGCGACATCGAGCCGTGGTATGACTGGAACGACATGGGCAACGTGACGTCGAAGGCCGTTTCCTTCAACGACTGCGGCAAGTGCAACCGCGCGATGGGCGCGGAAACGGAAATCATGACCCGCAACCTGAAGGGCCATACCGTCAGCCTCGAAATCTGCTACTTCAAGGGCAAGAAAGAAACCCCCACCTGCTTCAAGGGCGACTCGCTGCCGCTCATGGCGGATGTGAAGGAATGGAAAAAACTTTCCGTTACCGTGCCGTTCGACAAATTCCGCACCGTTGCCTATAACATCGCGCGCCTGCGCATCGCCGTCGACCGTGGCAACGAGAACATCCGCAACGAGCGCGTCGGCAAAGCCGGTTTCGAGGGCGTTATCTGGGCGGACAATTTCCGCTTCCTGCTCGCCGAACAAAACGGCACGGAGGCTTATAACGTGAAACTCTCGGGCGCGCTCTGGCCTGACGACTATGCGGGCTGGGACACCGGCATGGGCAAGCCCCGCGAGCCGCTGCAGGCATGGACGCCCTGAAAAGCGCACCTATATTAAGCGTTAAATGATGAACCGTATTTTCCTTTTGCTGGCAGTGCTTGCGCTTGCCATCACTTCGGCGGCACCCGCACAGGCCGCCGGCATGGGCGTGATCCGCGACGAAGAAATCGAGCAATCGCTGCGGGCCTTCAGCACACCGGTCTTCGTGCAGGCGGGGCTCTCCCCCTCTGCCGTGCGTTTCATTCTTGTCGACCGCAACGACCTCAACGCGTTTGTCGCGGGTGGACAAAATATTTTTCTGTTCACCGGCCTGTTGCTGAAAACGACAGGGCCGGACGAGGTGACGGGCGTGGTCGCGCACGAGACCGGCCACATCGCGCATGGCGACCTTATCCGCATCAAGACCGAAATGTCGAACCTGTCGTTCCAGATGATGGCGGCAACACTGCTCGGCATCGCGGTCGCGGCCGGCACGGGCAAGGGCGACGCAGGCATCGCTGTTGCTTCGGCGGCGGGCACAGTCGGCGAGCGCACGCTGCTGCGCCACAGCCGCATGCAGGAAACGGCGGCTGACCAGGCGGGTGTTTCTTATCTTTTGGCTGCGCAGCTGCCTGTGACGGGCATGCTGAGTTTCATGGAAAAACTCGCCGACCAGGAACTGCTGCCCGAAAGCCAGCAATCGGAATATGTGCGCACCCACCCGCTGACGCAGGACCGCGTATCGTACTTGCAAGGCGCGGCGGAACAAGCGGCGAAAAGGCGTTACAACGTACCTGCCGAGTGGAATGAAATGCACCGCCGCATGATTGCAAAATTGAAGGGATTTATTTTCCCCGATCAGGCGATGCTCGACAAAGGCGACAGCGTGGCGGCGCGCTATGGCCGCGCGATTGCGCTGTACCGCAAGGGCAGTGTGGATGCCGCCTTAAAAATTCTCGACCCGCTTTTGAAAGAGGAACCGAAGAACCCGTATTTTTATGAACTGAAAGGCCAGATGCTGTTTGAACACGGGCGCATTGAAGAATCGATACCCGCCTATGCGAAAGCCGCCGGCTTCGCGCCGCACTCGGGTTTGATTCGCGCGGCCTATGGCCATGCCCTGATGGAATCGCGGGTCGATCCCAAAAAACGCCTCGACGAAGCGGCAAGCCAGTTCCAGCTCGCCCTGCGCAGCGAGCCGCAGGACAGCCAAAGCCACCACTTCCTCGGCATCGTCTATGGCAAACAAGGGAATGAAGGCATGTCCCGCCTGCACCTTGCCGAAGAACAGTTGCTGAAGGGCCAGAACGACTTTGCAATACGGGAAGCCAAACTGGCGCAGGCCGCCCTGCCCAAGTCCTCCCCCGGCTTCCTTCGGGCAAGCGATATCCTCGAAGCGGCCCGGCGCAGCAAAAAAGACAAAAAAGGGGATTGATTTTAATCGTTTCCCGCTCACATTGTTAATAAGTGTGTGCAACAATCAGGTATGAACAGCACGACCAAGGGGGCCTCCATGTTCTGTAATTCTTTGAAGACACTCGTTATTCCCGCAGCTATCGCCGCAGGGTTGTTTTTTTCCGCGCCAGCGTCCGCAGCAACAGAGCTGAACAAGGAGGAGGTCAACGGCCTCATCCATGACTATATATTGGCCAATCCACAGCTGATCCTCGACAGTGTCAACGACTTCCAGAAAAAGACCCTCGCCAGCAAGCAGGCTGAGTCGCTCGACCGCAACCGCGACGAGCTGTTCAACAACGAAAAATCTCCCGTCATCGGCAACCCCAAGGGCGACGTGACCATCGTCGAATTTTTCGACTACAACTGTCACTACTGCAAGGACGTGTTCGCAACGCTGTACGAGCTGACCAAGGAAGACAAGAACCTGAAGGTTATCTTCAAGGACTATCCCATCCTTGGCCCGACTTCGGAGCTGTCGGCGAAATGGGCGCTTGCCGCGCAGCAGCAGGACAAATATTTCGAGTTCCACCAGAAGATGATGGAACACAAAGGCGCGTTGAAGAACGAAGACATCGAAGCGGCCGCGAAAGCCGTGGGTGTCGACGTGGACAAAGCGCGCCAGTATGTCGACAGCACCGACCCGCTGTTGCAGATCGAGCGCAACCGCAGCCTCGCCATGTCGATGAACTTCAACGGCACGCCCTCTTTCGTCCTCAATAACGAAGCTTTTTCCGGGGTGCCCAACAAGGACGAGTTGAAACAGCGCATCGCCGACAAGCGCAAATCGGGCGAAGTCAAGAAAGACGACAAGACCGAAGATAAAAAGGATGAGAAAAAAGGTGACGCGATGGAGAAGGAG
>JAYUPV010000394.1:0-3291 GCA_043759865.1 Alphaproteobacteria bacterium
AGAACGTGTTGAAACGCTCTATGTTTCTGAAGAATACAAGGCCTTCCTTTTGACTGGACAGCCCAATGGCAAGGGTCGCAACGCTTACATCTACGTCAAGCCTTTCAATGCATACACCAACGAAGCCATGCTGGACGCCACCAAATCTGCCGCGAAGCCGCTCGATGCCGACAGCCGCATTACCATTAGCTCGGATACGCAATCGATACTTGTGCGGGATGGTTACACCGGCACACAATCGGAATTTCCGATCCATAGACTGGACAAGGAAGTCCGGGAACGTCTGGCTGCGGGTACGGAAAAAATATGGGATAAATACGCAAAGTCCGCTGCAACGCCACTAGCGCGAAAATTTACGATTTAGTTTTGGCCGAAAAACGCCGAAGCCTTAAAAATTCAATTCCATGAAAACCGTGTCAAAGGTCATGCCTTCGACATCGTAGACCTTGCGGCCCGTTTCGGTGAATCCGAGGCGCTTGTAAAGACCGATGGCTTTTTGCTGCGTGATGGTCACATGCAGTTCGACCGTGTCATAGCCAAGTTCTTTTGCCTCGTCGATCAGCGCAAAGGCGAGCAGCTTCCCCTGCCCTCTGCCTTGCTGGTCGGGATGCAGGTGAAGGTTGCACAGCTCGACGCGTCCGCCGTCTTTTTGTTTCAGCCCGCCAAAGCCGAGCAGCGTATTGTTTTCGTCAAACAAGCCGAACATGGCTCCGTTCTGCTGCTGGTATTTTTGAGCGCGGGCAAAGATATCGCCGTGGAAGGTCGGGTTCGTCACGAAGCCACGTGGATTCCTTTCCAGCGACAGTTTGTACAGCGCGCGCAACTGATCGGCGTCAGCCGGGCTTATGGGCTTTAGGAGCGGGATTTTTTGCATCTGGCTTTGCTGGCGGCTGTTTGTGCTGGTCATAGTTTTTTACCGTCTGGCTGAAAATTTCGCGCAGGTTCACGAGGTCGCACAGCGCCGCGCGTTCGTCCACCTGGTGCATGCCGCCCTTGGCTAGGTAATCATCGGTCTTGTCCGCACCGCAGGCAATCCCGCCGCGTTCCGGCAGGCCGAGCTCGATAATCTGCGCCTTCGGGTATTCCTGCGCGGCGAAGCGTCCGTCGGTGGTACCGCCGCTGCCGTCCAGCTTGGCCGTGGTGCCGAGTACGGTTTTAACCGCATCCTGCGCCGATGATGCAAGGCTGCCGGGCGCGCTGTAATACGGCACGGAGGCGGTGTCTTTGTTTGCCTTCACTTCAACATTTTTCAGCAAAGCGAAATCAGGATGCTGCTTCGCCCATTCCGGCGGGTTTGCCAGCGTGTCCTTGACCCATTTTTCGAGGCTCGCAGGTGTATAGCCGGGCGTGAAGCGGATGTTCCACAGCATCGTCGCCTCGCCCGGCACAATGGCGCTGGCATTGAAGTCGCCGGATTTCAGCGCGATGGTTTCAAAATTCGTGTTGGGAAAGTTCGTGTTACCGTCGCTGAATTTCTGGCTGTTCAAAATCGCAGCGGCAAGGTTGAGCGCGCGGTTGGGGTTTTCAAAAAGTTCCTGATAGGCGGCATGCCCCTGCACGCCTTTCACGGTCAATGTGCCGACAAGGCTGCCGCGCCGGCCGACCTTGATATGGCTGCCAAGCGCGTCCTGCGATGAAGGCTCGCCGACGATAAAGGCATCCACCTCCTCGCCTTTTGCTTTCATCCATTCGAGGACTTTTTTTGTGCCGTTAACGGCGGCCCATTCCTCGTCGGTGGTCAATATCATGCTGATTTTGATGTTGCCCTGTTTTTTCAGGTCTTCCAGCGACTCTTCGATGGACGAAATGAAGGCGGCGACGCTGCCCTTCATGTCGGTCACGCCGCGACCATAAAGATAGCCGTTCTCGATTTTTCCGCTATAGGGGTCTTCCGTCCAGTTTTTCTTTTCGCCGGGCGGCACGACATCGAGATGGCCGATATAGCAGATGTGTTTTTCAGGCTTGCCGAAGGTCCATTCGACGAAAATGTTTTCGACCTTGTAGTCCCATTTGGCGTGGTCGCCGCTGAAATCGAGCTGCGTGACCTGCGCTCCCGATTTGCGCGCGGCGTTTGCGGCAAGATCAAGGCTCGCTTGCGCGGCCGGCAGGTCCTTGGCATCCAGCGGCGTCACGCTTGCCACTCGCACCAATGCCTGTGCGAGTTTTACGGTGGCGTCTTCAGCATCGGTATGTTTATGCGGCTGCGGCAAAGTTCATGTCCCGGATGAAATAGCGGCTTGTGTTGATACGCAGACTGTCCAGTTTCGTTTTGGCAATCTCGCGGAAACGCAGGCTGTCGGGCAGCTCGGCTGCCTTGTAAAGATATTGGTACGGGCCTTCTGAATCGCGCACGATGAGCGCGCAGTCGTGCTGTTCGAGGCGGCGGTAGATTTCTTCGCGCCCATGCAGCAGGCTGGCGCAAATGACCAGCTCGTTATCGACGGGCGTATATTGCAGCGCGTCCATCCATTGCACGTTCACATGGTCGCGCAACCCGATTTTCTTGCTGAGTTGTTTTGCAAGGTCACAAGCCTCGGCATCGTAATCAACGCACATGATGGGCGTGGCGGGCAGATGGCGCGCCAGCATGAAGGCCGTTATGGGCAAGGCCCCTGCCCCGAGAAAGCTGATGCGGCTGAAGGTGCGCTGTTTGAACAGCTCGATTTCCGCGCTGCACAGAGCCGTATATTCGGGGAAGTACCAGAATTCGGCGAGGTCGCAGGACGGGCGGGAAACCAGTTTCCGCGCCCAGTATTTTTCCATTTCGCATTCGGCGATGCCGCACAGCGCGGGCAGCTTCTCGCGCTCGGTCGCAAGCTCGGGTGTATCCATAAGGAATTTGATGAGCTCGGGCGACTGGCACTTGGTCAGCGTGCGCACCAGATGCGTCAGAGCGCGGGTGACCTCGGCGTTGTCGGGCGACAGGTTTTGCTCGCGCGACAGCAGCGCATAACTATGGCGTATTGCATCAACCGCCTGCTGCTTCATTTCAGTCCACATCCCGGCATTCCCCCGTTGAAATCACGTAATACCTTGTCAGAAACATCCCCCCGTTTCCAGTCATAATTAACCCCTCGCCCGCCACCGTTTTGTGCCCGAATTCAGCGCCAAAAACAGTGGCAGGGGGATCTTCACTTACACACAGAAGCTGGAATTTGGTGTTTCAGGTTTTAGCCCTAGAATTTTTTAATTGCGAATTGTTCTCATTTATAATTCAGCCTGCGTAGATGTCAAAAGAAAAAGTTTTATTATTAATAATCAAATAATTAAACAATTTAATTAAAGTAAAAG
>JAYUPV010000395.1:0-2818 GCA_043759865.1 Alphaproteobacteria bacterium
CCATTTCGTCGATGATCGCTTTCACTTCGGGGCTGTATTCAGCGCCGAAACGGTTGGGGTCGTCCATCAGGAAGGGGGGAGCGAGAGCGATGACCGAGCCGACGATCAGGGCTTCTTTTTCGCTGTCCGTGCGGTCGACGTTTTCGTCGATGACGGTCGCGATGCGCTGCTGGATTGCGGTCAGTTCAACGGGAGCCTTGTCGCCCGAGAGGAACTGGAAAAGGTCGTCCTGTTCGCCGAGGATCTTGCCGACGAGCGGGTATTTGGAGAGATCGGTCATTTCAAAGTACTCACTTTCTTGGTTGATGGAATAATAAAGTTCATCTAGTGCCGTTTACAACGCAGGACCGCCGTTCGCGCTTTTTGCCGGTTTTTCCGGTTCTGGCGCTTGCACACCGGGTTGCTGGTTGTCGTTTGACAATGCGGGCTTTACAGCCGTCGCATTGAATTCTGTTGCGTTCGCCGAAGCGGGCGCAGCGGCTGCCGCAGGCTTCGCGGCGGTATTATCATTCGCGCCCATGGTTTTCAGCAGTTTGCCGAGGCTCACGTAATCGGTTTTGCCGGTCGGCAGTTTCGGCAGTTCGGCAATAACATATATCTCGGGGTTTTTCGGGATGCCGAGAATGGAGGTGCCCATCGCCTGCGCCGCCTTGGCCAGCGCCTCGCGCTTCAGCAGCGGGTCGGTGGTGAACAGCGCGATTGAATCGCCGTCGACCGGATGCTGCACCAGTACGGTCGCGTGCGTCGCGTCTTGCTTTTGCGAAGCGGTGGCGGCGACTTTCTCAATGGTGTCGAGGTTGACCATCTCGCCCGCGATTTTCGCAAAGCGTTTCGCGCGGCCGGTGAGCGTGAGATAACCTTCGGCGTTGACCTTCACGAGGTCGCCCGTGTCGTGCCAGCCATCGGGCGGCGGCTGGATAACACCGGGGTTGTCGTGCTTCAGATAACCCAGCATCACGTTCGGGCCTTTGATGTAGAGGCGGAAGCTGTCATCCATGCCGGGCACGGCTTCGAGTTTGGTTTCAATGCCGGGCAAAACCTTGCCGACGGTGCCACGGCGGTGCGCGCCCGGCACGTTCATCGCAACTGCGGGCGCTGCCTCCGACAAACCGTACGCGTTGTTTACGCGCACGTTGAAGCGGTTGACGTAGGTGTCATACGTTTCTTCCTGCAAACGTTCCGCGCCCGCAAACACCATCCGCAGGCCGGAGAAGTCGCGGTCGGTTGCGTTGCGCGCGTAATGGCCGAGGAAGGTGTCGGTGCCGAACATGATGGTCGTGTCGTAGAAATAAACCAGCTTCGGAATTTCCTTGTTCGCGAGAGGGTTCGGGAACTGGAAGCTGCGCGCGCCGGTCATGAGCGGCATAATCATTCCGCCCGCAAGACCGAAGGAATGGAAGATGGGCATCGAGTTGAAAATGCGGTCGGTCGGCTTGATCGGCGTTACGGCATGCACCTGCGCCACGTTGGACAAAAAGTTTGTCGACGACAGCACCACGCCCTTCGGCGGGCCTTCGGAACCGGAGGTAAAGATGATGGCCGCCGGGGCTTGGCCGTCTGGCTTGTCTTTCGGGCGCGGCAGCCAGCCATGCGCCTGCATCAGCCCCTTGATTTTCGAGAACAGGCCGATTTCTTTTTTGACGTCTTCGAGATAAACGATTTTCGTGGTTTTTGCTAGCTCAGCCACTTTTTCCTCGAGCTTCGCAAGCTCGACAAAACGGCGCGAGGTGACGATGGTTTTCAAACTCGCCGTGGTGACATAGGAAAGCATGTCGGCTTTTTCAGCCTTGGCGTTCAGCATGGTCGGCACGCGGCCAAAGGCATGCAGCCCGAAGAAGGCAACGGGCGCGGCTTTCGTGTTCGGCAACAGGAAGCCGACGTTTTCGCCCTTCGTGGTCACTTTTGCCAGCTTCGCGCCGAGGGCATAAACGCCGGTCAGCAAGCGGCCATAGGTGAGGGGCGCGGGATTGGTCGGGTCGGCATCGTCCACCATTTCGCGCTTCATGCCAAAATTGCGGGCTGCGTCGTGCAGCGCGTCGATCAGGCTGCGATGGGGGTCGACGGCCTTGACGGGCATGTCCTGCATGATTTTTTCAAGCTGGTCATCGGCCAGTTTGCGGCGCGCTTTGCCCGACAGGCCTTCGGGAATTTCAAGGCGCGTGGGCGGCAGAACCGTGACCGACAATTTCGGGAACAGCTTGCGCGGGTAATCGGTCAGGCGTGTCACGCCGAGCGGCAGGTGGTTCAGGCCGTTCAAATATATCGGCACGATGGTCGCATCGGCATTCGCGGCGACGGTGGCGGAACCGCCGAAAACCTGCATCAGCGTGCCGGTGGTGGTGAGGCGGCCTTCGGGAAAAATCATCACGGGCTTGCCGGCTTTCGCCAGTTTTGTCAGCGTGCGGATGGCCTGCGGCTTGGTGGTGTCGAGCGGGTGGAAGTCGATGCGGTTCAGCAGGAATTTTGCGATGGGGTTGAAGCGCACCATCGGGTGTTTCATGATTTTGTTGTACATGCCGGTGTCGATGGCGAAAGACGCCTGCACGGGCAGCGTTGCGCCCAAAAGAAAACCGTCGATGAAAGAAACGTGATTGGCGATGATCAGCGTCGGCTTGCCTTCAAGGCCTTTAAAGTTTTCGGTGCCCGAAATTTTCGCGCCGAAGAAAGCCTGGAACACCAGCCGCAGGCCGCCCTTCACCGCGCGGCTCATCTGGCGATCGAACCAGCCGCGTTGCGGCAAAGCCTGCGTGTCATCGGTTACTTCCGTGACTTGTTCCACGACGGGGGGCGTTGCGGGTGCGGCGGCAGGGGCGGTCTC
>JAYUPV010000396.1:0-4648 GCA_043759865.1 Alphaproteobacteria bacterium
AAATGCAGTAAACACTTGTTTTAAACGCCCTTTATGGTTATTACAATAACCTTTATTTAAGAGTTTCCTTGCATAGTTATATAGTGGTGACTAATTTCCGACTCATGATGATTTTCAACTTTCCCGAAGGGTGCCCTGATGCATAAATTTGCCGCCGTTTCGCTTGCCGTCATGCTGCTGGCTTCCAGCCCGCAAGGTGCTTTTGCTGCGACCTCTCCCGAGGGCGCGCTTGACCTGAAAAAACAGGTCGAGGAAGCCATTGCCTTCCCCTTGAGCCTCGGCAAAAGCCAGGGACAGGGCCTGACCCTCTCCGGCCCCGTCGAAGTAACCCAAAAGGGCGACTACTATGAAGTGAAACTGCCGGGCGCGGTCGTCATCGCCATGCAGGGCTTCAAGCTCGATGTCGGCACCATCCTTATCAACGTCACCCCCGGCAACGACGGCGAACTGGTCGCGGCGCTTTCGCTCCCCTCCTCTATCCGCGCGGTCGACGCCTCGGGCGCGCTGATCACCGAGCTGAAAATCGGCGAACAGCATTTCAAAGGCACGTGGTGGCCCGCGCTTGCGGCCTTCACCATCCTCGATGCCGAATACAATGACATTTCCTTCAAGGCGATGCCCGAAGGCTCGTTCACCGGTTCCATGGGTTCGGTCAAGGCCTATGCCAACCTGACCAAGAACGCCGACGACACATGGTCGGGGCCTTACGGCATGTCCGGCTCGGACATGAAGGTCAAGATCGGCGGCGCTGTCCAGCTGGACGCCACGGTTGCGGGCTTCAAGGCCGACAGCTCCTACGACAAGATCAACCTGAAATCCCGCAAGACGATGCAGGACAATTTCAGCCAGTCGCTTGAAAAAACCCTCAGCGCCGGAGAGCCCACGCCGGAACAGGCCGGGCAGATGGTGCAGAAAATGCTCGACAGCATGAGCGGTTTCATCGACGGCATGGGCAGCAATGTGGAACTGACCGGCCTTGTGCTTGACTCAAAGCCCGACCCCGCCAGCACCTCGCCCACCCCCGCCTTCCACGCCAAGCTCGACAAAGTCGGCATGGCTTTCGACGTGAAGGGCATGCTGCAGCAGACAGGCAGCACTTCGTTCAAGCTGAAGATTGACGGGTTGAACGCGGGCGAAGCCGACCCCACCATCACCGGCATGATCCCGAACAACGCCAATTTCGAGCTGTACCTTGAGAACCTGCCGATGCAGACGCTCGGCAGTTCGCTCTCGAGCGCTCTTAACGGGCTGATGGGCCTGCTGGGCGGCGTGGGCTTCGGCGCGGTCGACCCCGCCAAGCAGCAGCAGATACAGGATCAGGCGCAGATGCAGATGATCCAGCTGATGGCGACAGTGCCGCAGCAGCTGGTGAGCGCAGGCTCGCAAATCTCGATCCGCAACACCTATACCGACTCGCCCGAGTTCGACACCAATCTCGACGGCCAGTTCAAGGCCAGCGCAACCTCGCCGGTCATGGCGGACGGCAAGCTGACCCTGTCGCTGAAAGGCGTGGACGAGCTGATCCTGAAACTGCAGTCCATGTCGCAAGCCGCGAACGCGAACCCGAGCCTCGCCAACTACGCAACTATGCTTTCCATGCTGCAGGTCTACACCAAACCCGAAACCAGCGCCGATGGCAAGAGCGTACGCAAGCTGGTGTTTGAAGTAGCACCCGACGGCAAGCTGTTGCTGAACGGCGAACCGATGCAGGGCATGGGTCCACCGCGCTAGAAACTGACGCTTTCAATTAAAAAAAGGCGGCCTGTCACAAGGCCGCCTTTTTTGAGGATAAAACGGGAAACCAAAACGAGGAATATGGGCGACGCGCAAAAATTCGGCAAGGACAGGGACAAGGTCTATGACCTTGCCGTGAAAGCCGTCGAGAAACGCGAACGCGCCCTGCCTTCCGCACTTATTTCCGCGCTGCATTCGTTTTCCCCGGAGCAGGCAAAAAGCAGCGCGGAGCGTGAATCGTGGGGGCTTTATAAAAGCGGCATCCTGCACCTGAAAAACGACGCGCAAGGCGGCAAGACGGGCGCGCTGCACGAAGCACTATCGCGTGCCAGCATCCGCAATGCCGCGCTTGCCGCAGGGCTCGGCATTCGCCCGCCTGTCTATGCACGCAGCGATTTTGCCGGCATGCCCGTCCACAAAAAAGGCGGTAACGAGGCGCTGTTCCTGCTGCGGCGGTTGCTGGAGGCAACAGAAGCGGATTTATCGATCAGCCGCCGCCTGATATCCACCGCGCTTGCCGCCCACGACCCGCTTGATGCCTTCGGCGATACAGGCCTGTTCCTGCGCGACCCCGAGCTTGCCAAAATAGCCAAGGCCGCGAAGCTTAAAACCGACAGTCTTGTCCCCGCCCCCGACCTTGCTGCCATGCGGCGGCAGATGGTGCTGTGTTTTAATTTCCTGATGGAGTCTTATGCCACGGCAGGGCAGGAATTGCGTCGCGAAGTAGACGCGCTCGACTAGGCTTTTTTACCCAGCACATACAGGCTCGAACGCCCGACGAATTCATAGCCTATTTTTCTGTAGATGGAATTGGAAACCGAGTTGCGCGCATCGGCGTACAGGCAGCACATTTTCTTGCCGCTATCGAGCTGCAGCTGCGTGAGCCCCGCCACAACAGCGCTGGCATAGCCGTGGCCGCGTTCTTCGGGGGGCGTGTAGACCATGTTGAGCCGTGCCGCCTTGGACGTGCCGGAAACGGCGGCCTGCGCGCGCGGGCGCCCGCCGACATCCCAGACATAGACACGGCCTGCTTTTATCAGATCCGTCGCGCGTTTTAGCGCTTCGTCGGCTGTGAGTTGTTCGGCTTTTGGCAGGGCGTCGGCGGCAAAGGCCATCATCCATTTTTTCACCAGTTCCTCCTCGCCCGCTTTTGCAGGTCGCAAGGCGCCGTCGATCGGCGGCGGGAAGGTGACTTTGGTGAGGGAGTAAATAATCTGGTCCATGTATTCGACCGATTGCTGGCCGGTTTTTTCCGCCCATTTTTCGGCAAAAGAGGCCGCGACGTCGGACGGGCCGACGATGCCGGGGAAAGCGTAGTTTTGCACCGCAAGCGTTTCCGCCAATTGTTCTATCTCGGGCTGTGTCGCGCGGCTGAGCACAAGGTTCGATGGCGGAGTCTGCACGGTCGCCATCACAAGGCCGTCGTCATTGGAAAGCGTGGCAAAACGGATATCCGCTTTCTCGCCGCGTGCAAGGCGCTGCTCCGCCAGCTGGCAGAGGGAGAGAATAAGGTTATGCTCCGCCTCGTTCCGCTCGAGATACGGCCCGTATTTCTCCAGAAAACTTTTCGGATTGGTTTCGAAAGCGACCTGCATCATTCCTGACTAACCTGACAACAAAAACGCGAGAACCGCATTAAGCCTCTGGCGGCCTTTCGGCGTCGCCGCAACGGTGGTGGGGCTGACATGCAAAAGCCCCTCGTCTTCCAGTATTGTCGCCTTATTCGCGTTAACAAAGGCTGAAAATGGCATTTGTGCTTCGTTCTGGAATTGGGCGAGGTCGACGCCTTCCATAAGGCGCAAGCCCATCAGCAGCATTTCGCGTCCGCGTCCGGCCAAATCGACCGTTTCCATGGCATGCGCGCCGTGGCCGTCGCGGTTCACGCGCTCCATCCATAATTCCGGTGCGCGGTGCGCCCTTGTCGCCTGTTTCACGCCATCAAGCGTCAGGCGGCCATGCGCGCCGGGGCCGATTCCCGCGTAATCGCCATAACGCCAATAGACGAGGTTATGCCGCGATTCATCGCCCATGCGGGCGTGATTGGAAACTTCGTAGGCAGGCATACCCGCTTTATCCATCATCTCCTGCGTCGTTTCATACAGGTTCGCGCCGGTGTCGCTGTCGGGAATTTTCAACTCGCCGCGCTCGGCGAGGGTGTGGAACTGCGTGCCTTCCTCGATGGTCAGCTGGTAAAGAGACAAATGCCCGCGTGCCAGCGCCAGCGCTTCCTGCAATTCGGTTTTCCATTCTTCGACAGTCTGGTCCGGGCGCGCGTAAATCAGGTCGAAGGAATAGCGGTCGAATATTTTTGCCGCGGTTTTCACGGCGGCAATGGCCTCTGCCGCCGAATGCTGGCGGGTAAGTTTTTTCAAAGATTCATCGCGCAGCGATTGAACGCCCAAGGAAACGCGGTTGACGCCCGCCGCCTTGAAGCCCTGCAGTTTTCCTGCCTCGACCGAAGTTGGGTTTGCTTCGAGCGTTATTTCTGTTCCCTGCGGCAGGCCCCAGAGGTCGTGGATGCCCTCAATAACCGCCGCGACCGTCGCGGACTCCATCAGCGAGGGCGTGCCGCCGCCGAAGAAAACCGACTGGATATGGCGCGCCCCCGTCAGGTCGCGGTAATGCCGCATTTCGCGCAGGTAGGCGGAGGCCCAGTCTTTATGCGCGATGCTTTCGCGCACATGGCTGTTGAAATCGCAGTAATGGCATTTGAACTTGCAGAACGGCCAGTGAATATAAACGGCAAGGCTTTCCGTGACGGGGATTTCTTTGGGCTTTAAAAGCATTTCGCCAGCAGCTTCCTGAAAGCGTCGGCGCGGTGGCTGCTATGCTCTTTTTCCGACTGTTCCATTTCGCCGTAGCTGCGCTTTTCCCCCTCGGGCACGAAGACAGGGTCGTAGCCGAAACCTTTTTC
>JAYUPV010000397.1:0-4403 GCA_043759865.1 Alphaproteobacteria bacterium
AAACATGGCTGACCTATGTTTTCAGGCTGGAAAACGGGGGCTGGAAAATCGTGCATGACCAAAACACCGCGCTTGATTTCCCCGCCTTTGCAAAGGCGATGAGCCAGAACGCGCAATAGCAGACTTTGTTTTAGCGGTGCGGACAGCCCGCCCAGCAGCAGGGGCGGCGTTTTCCATCTGCAAGATTTTCACACGCCCACTTTATCCGCTTGGCGCGCGTCTCGGCTTTTTTTTGCGGATATCACCCAGCAAATCCATTCATTGCGGGCGAGCGGCGTGATATCTTTCCAGGTCTCCTGCGCCTCGGGAACAGCCGCGAGCGCCTTCCGCAAATCAACCGGGGATTTGTGCATTATACCCCGAGTGATTTCTTCAAAATCTGGCTCTTGATCGCCTTGATGTGCAGGGCTGTGTTGATGGTCATGTTGCGGGCGGATTTCATGAAGGCATTTTTCAATCCCATGACGCGAACGACAAGCTTGGTGTCGCGGATGGTGGACACGCTGGCGGCGCGGCGTTCCTTTGTATAGCCTTTGGTATCGTCATTGGATATCCGGCGGGCGATGGAGCAGCCATCTTTGATGCCGAGATTCATACCGCCCTGAACACCTGCGGGCGGATAGGCGTGCGCCGCGTCGCCAGCCAGAAAGATATTACCCTTCTGGTAGGTCTTGACATTGCGCACGCTGACGGCGAAGGCGTTGTTGAAGTGCAGCTTGTCAACGGTGTACTTGCCGGACAAACAGGCCATCGCATCGTCTGTGTTGGCCACGGCGCGATAGCGGTTTCCGCCCAGCGGAACGACCACGGCAAACGTGCCGCCCTTGCCGAGGAAGTATTGTATTTCATCGCGGGCATGGGGCCAGTCTTTGCTGTCAAATTCCCCCGCGCTCCATTTGCCGGGATAGATATGTTCTTTGGGCGTAAGACCCATTTGCTCCCGCACCTTGCTGTTGACGCCGTCGGCGCCGATGACGGCGTTGAAGGTTTCGGTGAGCCGTTTGCCGTTTTTTTCCATCACGGCCTCTATCATGCCGTCCTTTTTCTGCGTCAGGCTGACAAGGCGCGTGTTGTATTCGACGTTGCCGCCCAGTTCCTCGAACCTTTTTTGCATGATGGCTTCGGTGCGGTTCTGCGGCAGGCAGAGCAGGAAATTGTATTTATGGGGCAGGCTGTTGAATTCAAGCGCGATGCTCTTGCCTTTTTCCGGCAGTATCTGCGCGTTTTTTATCTTGATGCCGGCCGCAATCAGAAGCGGGGTCACACCCGCATCCTCCAGCAGCTCGAGCGAGCTGACGCTGATTCCGGTGGCTCTGCTTGTGGGGGAAATTCCGTCCTTGGCATCGATGACCTGCGGAACAATACCGCGCCGCGCCAATTCAAACGCCGACGTCAGACCCGTGGGGCCCGCACCGACGATAAGTACCTTCTTGGTGTTCTTTGCCGAAGTCATGGTCAAAGACCTTTCTCATGGAGTGATGAGTTATTGTACTTTGGCCGAGGGTGATTACAAGTAGGCAGTTCCGGCGACACAATTCTCAATTGAATCAAAGGGGTTTTGAGAGAACTGATTCCAAATCACGTCGACCCCTTTGAACACCTTGCGGGTTCAGTGTCCAAGCTCAGGTCGCGGTTTATAGGATGCCGTTAAGGTTGCCAGCGCGTTGGTATCGCCTGCGATGGCAGATGCCCGGCTGGGACTGGCTCGAGCGCGGAGGCGAATTGGGCTGTCACAACGCCCGGCGCGGGCAGCGTCGATTTTTCTTTTTCGAGTGCGTTGATATAAGGCTCCAACTTTTCTACGCGATAGCGCTCGGTCAAAAGACCGCTGTCGATGTCCCGGTCGAGCGCGGCACGGGTAATCCTGTTAATCCGGCTGACCGTATGAATGGCCGCGCCCGTCGCCGCGACCAGCAGACCGGCGGTGACCAGGGGTGCCGCGAGGAAGCCGCCGAGCAAAGCATAGAACGGCAGGAGCGCAAGCGGAAACATGACCGCAGGAAACTTCCATGACTGAGGCTTTGCGTGTTCCCATTTGTTGAGGTTTTCATTCAGGTTGCGTCCCACGCGCATGAACCACCCCGGCACGCCTTTGATTTCCATGGCAGCCTTCTTTTTATATTCCTCTTTAAACGTGGTAAAGATTTTGTCTCTGACTTTGTCGTCCATATTCTTCTCCCGTTCCAAGGTTGCAGCGACGCAACCTCACAATGAATACTTACAAGTTGTTTTGGGAGTGACGGGAAATACGACAGGCGAGAAACAAAATCAAAATCGCTCTGTCTGGATCAACACTCGGCTTAAGGAGATTTATATCTTTTCGTGCCCATTATGTCAATAAAGCATGGCTATCATCCTAATAAGGCTTAATTTAATAATTATTTCAATAGCGGATATTCTACGTTGGCACGGGGTGATGACACGCAGGCATTTCCGGGGGCTGTTCCGGGGACGCAATTCTCAATTGAATGAATAGAGCCGGAGTGGGCTGATTTCAGCAAATGATTTCAAATGATACCCACATCTTTTTTCGGCAGCCTCAAAAAAAAGAAGCCGGAACTGGCTCGGGTTCCGGCTTCTTTTCAAGGGCAAGGCCTCTATTCAGTCATTCTCCTCCTTTCTTTTTAAAAACTCCCATGCGCTGAAGTACTGACCAGATAGTCGAGTTTAGCGGCGTAATAATAGGCGACGGTAAGGCTGGTCACTGCGACTGCAAGAGCAGCGGCCAGCATCAAATCGCCGACACGGTCCAAACCCATGTTTTGAAAATCAATGATTTTCATTTTGGAATGCCTCAGCTTCGAGACAAATTCTTCCAGTTTCACGGCACTCACCTCCTTTCTGCAGGGCGCGGGAAAGCGGGAAGGCTTGAGCTTCCTCCTTCCCCCGCTTCGCCTTTACGCTTCAATTCGTTGATTGCCGGATCCGTAGGGTTCCCAGAGCATATAATTGAGTATTGTTCTCTGGGTACGCTCGGTTTTCTTGAGTTCATGCAATTGTTCTTGCAATTGCAGAGCCAGGGCGCGCTCGCTCACGATGCCGAGAAGTCTTGCGCGGTCGAATCTGCTGACAACGGGCATGTACCGATACCCTCGCCGTAGCATCATTCCAGCTGCATCCTCGATTGTAATATCCTCATCGAGGGTTTCGGGATGCGGTATCATAACATCCGCAACCGTCATATCATCAAGATACTTTTTGACGTTTGAAGCGTGAATCAGCTTGTCGGTCGTGCGCGCAAACATATGACGGAGAATTGCGCGCTCCGTCAGCAGCCCTGATAGGCGTCCCTCATCATCCAGGACGCCTGCGGCGGCGTACTCGCCTTCCTGTAAGAGGGGCAGGACGACTCTGATATAGTCAGTTTCAAAGAATGAGGGGGAATGCCGGCGCGAGACAATATCACCAAGTACCTTAACGGGCATACTAGAATGGTTGGTATTCGCTGCGATCGTTCCCATGGCTAAACTCCTTTCGATTGCACGAGAAAAATTACACCTGATGGTTCCAGAACGACTCGGAAATACTGGGTCGTTCTTCTAATATTATTTACGAACAGCATTTAAAAATGGATTAAAAAAAATGGAATTTTCACTACCGTAAAACCCGAGAAATAATTATTTGATTTTCCTGGCATTTTTTTGCTGAAAATGAAGCAGGTCAAAAGTGGCGGAGTAAATTGAACCTCTTGGTGTTCTTTGCCGAAGTCATGGTCAAAAACCATTCTCATGGAGCGATGAGTTATTTTACGTCGGCGCAGGGTGATGACACGGCGTGAAATCCGGGGGCGTAATTCCCGATTGAATCAATCGACAGCCCTTATTGACAGCCCCTGACGGGGCGGGCTATGGTTAGGACATCTCTGGAAAATTCAAAGGCGCGCATCATGGACGACACGAAACCAAAGGGCGGCGTATACGCGGGCACGTTCGACCCCGTCACGCTCGGGCATCTCGATATCATTTTGCAGGCGGGGCGCGTGGTGCCTCGGCTGATCATCCTCGTCGCCATCAATGAAGGCAAAAACCCTGTCTTCACCGATGACGAGCGCGTCGAGATGCTGCGCCACGAAATCGACACGCTGATCAAACCCGCCCTTGCCAAGGAAGGCATCACCTGCGACATCACGGTCGAAAAACATTCAGGCCTGACAGCGGCCTTCATGGAAGCGCATAACGCACCCTTCTATATCCGAGGCTTGCGCCCCGGCACCGATTTTGACAACGAATACCCGATAGCAATGGCAGGGCGAAAAGAATACCCGCAGTTCCAGCCGCTGTTCTTCGTTGCAAGCGACGCGAACCTCAACTTCGTCTCCTCCAGCATCGCCCGCGAACTCGCCAAGCTGGGCGGCAAAAGCCTCTCCTCCCATGTGACACCGCATGTGGCCGAAAAACTGAAAC
>JAYUPV010000398.1:0-5921 GCA_043759865.1 Alphaproteobacteria bacterium
CGCACCGCAGCGCTGCCACATTCGGGGCATTTGGCGGGGAATTTGAAAACTTTATCCGGTTTCGGGTTCACCACGCGTACGACCTGCGGAATAACATCCCCCGCACGCTGGATAACAATGCGCGCGCCTTCGTAAACGCCCTTGCGGCCGATTTCATCTTCGTTGTGCAGCGTCGCCCGCGCCACCATCACCCCGCCGACATTAACGGGTTCAAGTTCCGCAACCGGCGTCAACACACCTGTGCGACCCACTTGAATAGAGATTTTTTTCAAAACCGTCTCGGCCTGCTCGGCGGGGAATTTATGCGCCGTCGCCCATCGCGGCGAACGGCTGATGAAGCCAAGGCGTTTCTGGTAGTCGAGGTTGTTCACTTTATAAACAACGCCGTCGAGGTCATACGGGATATCGGGGCGCTGGCTGTAGACTTTACGGTGAAATTCCAGCAAACCTTCCGCGCTGTCGGCAACGGTTGTGGGGGTCGGTATTTCAAAGCCCCATTTTTGCAGTTTCTTACGGATACCGTCCTGCGTCTCCGCAAAACTTTCCGACACTTCGCCCAGCGAATAGCCGAAAAAGCGCAAGGGGCGCTTGGCGGTAATAGTGGCATCCAGTTGGCGAAGGCTACCCGCCGCGCCGTTTCGGGGGTTGGCGAATATTTTTTCGTCCGCTTCTTCCTGCGCCTTGTTCATTTTCATGAAATCGGCGCGGGTCATATAAATTTCGCCACGCACCTCCAGTACATCGGGAACATCTTTCGGCAACTGCTGCGGCACGGATTTGATGGTCAGCACGTTTTGCGTCACATCTTCGCCTTCTTCCCCATCGCCGCGCGTGGCGGCGTAAACCAGCTTGCCCTTTTCGTAGCGCAGAGAACAGGAAAGCCCGTCGATTTTCGGCTCGGCAAGAACTTCCAGCGTATTGGCATCGGCAAGGGAAAGGAATTTTCGCACGCGGTCGATGAAATCGGTTACATCCTCGTCGGCAAAGCTGTTCGACAGCGACAGCATGGGTACGGAGTGGCGGATTTTCTTGAATTCGCGCAACGGGGCATAGCCCACGGTCTGGGTCGGGCTGTCGGGGGTCACGAGACTGGGGAAGGCGGCCTCGATATCGCGCAGGCGCTGTTTCAGCGCGTCATAGTCGCCGTCGGAAATTTCGGGCGCGTCTTTCTGGTGGTAAAGCTTATCGTGCCGCTTTATCTGGCGGCGCAGCATGTCGGCCTCGAGCGTGGCATCCATGATGTTCAGCGTCGATGCGGGCGGAAGTTTTTGTTTTTTAGGAGGCATGGATGTCAGCTTCAAAAAAAGTCTTCGCCGCAGTCGCGAGAATAGGCAGTTGACCAAGTTCACTTTGCAATTTAGTCCGGAATTCCCATTCTTCCATAGAGCCATGGAGTTTGCGGATTACAATGTCAAACGTTACCTGACCTAAAATAGTGCAAGTAGCCGAGATTAATAAGGCGCTTTCAAGCGAGTGCCCTTTCTTTTCGCCAGCCCATGGCTTTTCCTGCATAGCAAGACCGTCAAAAAATGTGGTCAATTTTTCATCATTAAAGAAATATCCGGAAACGATGTCACGCTGGATGCGAAACTCCGGGGAGTTAAGTTCGGCGGTATAATAATCGGCGCGCATGTTGGAGAGTTTTAACGATAGCCCCGTCACTACGGAGTGCAATGTAAGCGCCCTACTGCTGTTGTGCTCAGGCGGCGGCGACATGGTTTTCCAGCAGCTTTGCTGCCTGTGCTCTCGCTTCTTTGGTGATTTCGGCGCCGGAAAGCATGCGCGCGATTTCTTCCTGACGTTCCTTCACGGCCTTCAGCGGCATGATGCGGGTGATGACGGTTCCGGCTTTGCTGCCGGCGGTTTTTTGTTCCGATTTCGCGACATGCCAGTGGTTCGCCGCTCTAGCCGCCACCTGCGGGCTGTGGGTGACGACAAGCACTTGGTAATCTTTTGCGAGGCGCTGCAGGCGTTCGCCCACGGCATCCGCCGTAGCACCGCCGATGCCCGCATCGACTTCGTCGAAAATCAGGGTCGGGATGCTGCTGGTTTCGGCGAGTATCACTTTCAGCGCGAGCATGAAGCGGCTCAACTCCCCGCCCGATGCCACTTTGTGCAACGCGCCTGCGGGGGTGTTGGGGTTGGTCGAAATCATGAACTGCACATGGTCGAAACCTTCGGGTGACCAGCCGGATTCATCGGCAGCCTTTTCGCACATCACGCTGATTTTTGCCTTGTCGAGTTTCAGGTCGGGAAGCTCGGCATTCACGGCCTTGGCGAGTTTTTGCGCGGCCTTTGCCCGTTTTAGCGTTGCCTTTTCCGCCTCCGCCATGAAAGCCTGACGAGCGGCAGACATTGCTTTCTGCATTTCGGCCAGCGCCTCTTCTTGGTTCGTAATCAGGCGCAGCTTTTGCGAGAGGTCTTCGTAAATCGCGGCGAGGCCGTCGACGGTGGTGCGGTGCTTCTTGGCGATTTCGCGCAAACTGAAATAACGCTCCTCGATATCTTCAAGCCTGTCGGCGCTGCGCTCGCCGCCCGATTTAATTTTCTCCACCTGCCACGCGATATCGGAAATTTCCACCTGCGCGCGTCCAAGCGATTCAAGCAGGGGCTTCGCCTGCGGTACTTTATCGCCAAGGCGTTCCAGCACAACCTGCAGCTTGCCCATCAGGGTCTGCAGGCCGTTTTCGTTTTCGATGAGTCCCGTTGCCTGTTCAAACGAACCCGACATTTTTTCGCGGTTCAGCAGCAGTTGGCGTTTTTCCGCCAGCACGGCGTCTTCGCCCTCCTTGGGGTCTAGCTTTTCAAGCTCGGCGACGGTGTATTTCAAATAGTCTTCCTGCAGCCGCGCAGCCTCGATATCCGACATCGCGCGGTCGAGGCGTTCTTTCGCCTGCCGCCATGTTTTCCATGCGGCGCGGATGGGGCTTGAATCAATCCCTGCATAAACATCAAGCACGCCAAGATGCGTGGCGGGGTCGAGAAGCCCGTGGGTTTCAAACTGGCCGTGAACTTCTACGAGCAGCGCGCCCGCGTCTTTCAGCAGTTGCACGCTCACCGGCGAGTCGTTGATAAAAGCTTTGCTGCGTCCGTCTTTGCCAAGGGTGCGGCGCAAAATCAACGTGTCGGCGAGGGTAATGCCTTTTTCGCGCAGCAGGGCGTTGACGGCGTGCTGTGGTTTGATGTCAAAGCAGGCTGTGGCGGAGGCCTGTTCCTCGCCGTGGCGAACGAGGCCGCTATCGGCGCGCGCGCCAAGCGCAAGGCCGAGCGCATCGAGCAAAATGGATTTCCCCGCGCCCGTTTCACCGGTCAGGGCCAAGAGGCCCGCGCCGCTGTCAAGCGAGAGGCGGTCGATCAGGATCACGTTCTGGATGGTCAGGCTGGTCAGCATGGCCGTTTGCAAAACCTCCTAGAAGATCTTTCCAATCGTACGCTCGTACATGGTCGGTTTCGTGCCGTCCGTATAGCCCTTGTTGAACAGGCGGTAGCTGTCCTTGTACCAGGCGCTTTGCGGGAAATTGTGGCCGAGAATGGCGGCGGTCTTTTTCGCCTCGTCGAGCAGGCCGAGCGACAGATACGCCTCCGTCATGCGGTGCAACGCTTCGGGAACGTGCGTTGTCGTCTGGTACTGGTCCACCACTTTCTGGAAGCGCGGGATGGAAGCCTGATACTGGCGGCGGTCGAGATAGTAACGGCCGATTTCCATTTCCTTGCCCGCAAGGTGGTCGAGGGTCAGGTCGATTTTCAGGGTCGCGTCTTTGGCGTATTTGCTGGTGGCGAAACGCTCGGTCACCTGCCGCAGGTTTTCAAGCGCCAGCTGGGTCATTTTCTGGTCGCGGCGCACGTCGGAGATTTGTTCGTAATAGCAAAGCGCGCGCAGGTAATAGGCATAGGCGATGTTCTCGTCGCCGGGGTGCAGCTCGATGAAACGGTCGAGCGCCAGAACGGCTTCGTCGTATTTCAGGTTTTTGTAATGGGCGTAGCCCGCCATCATCTGCGCGCGCGTCGCCCATTGTGAATAAGGGTACTGGCGGTCGACTTCGTCGAACTGCTTGGCGGCGAGGAAATATTCCTTGCCGTCGAGCGTGCTGGCGGCTTTGTTGTAAAGCCGCTCGACCGGAATCTGTTTTTCAACCGGCGTGCCGTCTGCGTCTTTTTTGTCGGTCGCGGCGCAGCCCCCCGCCAGCATCAGCGACAGCAGGCAGGCGGCGGTAACCAGCTTCAGGCGACCGGTTTTAGGCTGAGACATGACAGAATCTCGCGGAACAAAGGTGAAACAGGACATGGCTTTTTATACCATGCTTTTGAAGCGCGGGAAAAGCCGAAATAGCCGGAATAAAGGGCTTTTTAAGCGACCACGTGGACGGGCAGCTCGGTGCTGTCGCCATAGTACCTGCCGGACGGAACAACGCGCTTCGGCGCCGCCGCACCCAGTTCCACGACCTCGAAGGCATCGGGCTGGGAAAACAGGACGTGAAGGATCTTGTTGTTCATGGCGTGGCCGGCCTTGACGCCGTGGTAATGGCCGATCAGCTGCAGGCCGATGAGGTAGATGTCGCCGATAGCGTCCAGAATCTTGTGGCGCACGAATTCATTGCGGAAGCGCAACCCGCCGGGGTTCAGCACGGTTTCGCCGTCGATAACGATGGCGTTGTCGAGCGACCCGCCACGGGCGAGGCCGATTTTTCTTAATGCTTCGACTTCATGAAGGAATCCGAAAGTGCGCGCGGCGGCGATATCGGTGCGGTACGCGTCTTCCTTCAGCTGGTGGGTGAATTTCTGACGGCCGATGACCGGGTTGTCGAAAGCGATTTCAAAGCCGAAATACGGGCTTTCGGCGGGGGACAGGAACACTTCCTTGTCGCCCTCCTGGTAAGACACGGTTTTCTTGATGCGGAGCACGCGGCGGTGCTCGTTCTGGCGGGCAAGACCCACTTTGTCCAGCACGGTCACGAACTGCGCGGCGCTGCCGTCCATGATGGGAATTTCGGGGCCGTCGATTTCGCAAATCGCGTTGTCCACGCCGAGAGCTGCGAAGGCCGAGAGCAGGTGTTCCACCGTCGAAACCGTCACGCCTGCTTTGTTACCGAGCACGGTGCAAAGGCGCGTGTCGACCACGTTGTTCCAGCGGGCGGGGATGACGTTGTTTTTGTCCTGAACATCGGTGCGTACAAACATGATGCCGGTATAGGCAGGCGCGGGGCGGACGGTGAGCGAAGCGGGTGCGCCGGAGTGGACGCCTACCCCCGTGACCGTAAACGAGTTGCGCAGCGTGTGTTGGGAAACCGAGATGGACATGATTGTGAAAAAACCGTGTTTGTTGAGGATGTTAGAAAGCTCTCTCCTTTCCTTGGTAACAAATGCGGCAGCGCATCAGAAGTCACCTTTTGTGACAGAGTGTTACAAAATCAAGTGCTTGATATTAATGACGAAAATAGGCATAAAAAGCAGGACGAAAATGGCACGTGAATTATGATTTGACATAATATAGTGAATCACGATATATAAAGCCATGCAGGAGAAAGTCATGAGATTAAGCGGCATATTTCTGGGCGCAGCCCTGATGTACGGAAGCCTCGCAGGCCCCGGCGTTTACTATCAAATGCAAAACGAGTCGCAGGATGTGCGCGCGCGCGTGACCGGCAAGGTTGAAGTGGTCGAAGACATCAACCCCGCCTATCGCCGCTACGAAATCACCACCACGCAGGGCAAGTTTAACACTTACCACATGCAGAACGGCAACCAGATCCAGCTTGGTGCATCGTATGAATTCAACCTGCGCGGCAGCAAAATGAGCTACTGGCCGCCGTCGTGGAGCCGCAACATCACCAGCGTCAAGCCCATCGCGCCGCCCCCCGCGCCCGGCACCTGAGCTTTACCGCACGGAAATCATTCATGAAAAACCCCTGAACACCGCTTCA
>JAYUPV010000399.1:0-6430 GCA_043759865.1 Alphaproteobacteria bacterium
CGGCGGAAGGGCAAATCTGGGTCATTCTGGAATTATTCGTCCACATCCTGCGGCGGATTGCCGGGGGTGGAGCCGGGCACGCCATCTGCACCGTCTTCCGAGCCTTCATTCTGGCCTTCGCCTTCCTGTCCTTCCTGACCTTCGCCTTCGGGCGCGGGTTCTGGCGAGACATATCCGGATTCACCGGGGCAGGGGGCAAACTCGCAGTTAGGTCCGGTGCGACCGACTCCCGAACCATCGGGGCATATTTTTGCTTCCATCGTGCACATCACCTGCGGCGGCCGTACTGCGGGTTTTGCAGCCCTGTCCGATACATCGTCAGGATTTGTTTCGCCGGGGCAGGGCGCGAACTGGCAGCCGGGTCCGGTGCGTCCGACGCTCGACCCGTCGGGGCAAACTTTCGCTTCCTTGGTGCAGGCGACCATGACTTCGGGTGCAGCGCGCAGCGCGAGGGCGGGTGCGGTGAACAGGAACAGAAGGCCGAAGGTGAAAAGAATGCGCGACATAGCAGACTCCGCTTTTAAAAAATGAAACGTGCAGAAACTATATCGCAAAAAGCCCGAGGATGCAAAGCAGCGGCAACACCACCCAGATGAACAGCGCTTCGAGCGTCACGCTGGCACCGGCACCCTGTAAATACATAAGGCCAAGGCTGTTGCCGGCGATGTCGGAGGCTTCGGCATCGCCGTAGTTGACGAGGTTGACTTCGGTAGTGGTCGGCGTTGCTTTCACGCCGTCGATGATCAGCTGGTTTCTGTGGCTAATGAGTTTGAGATAATATTCCGCGCGCTTCTCGCCCGCTTCCGCCGATTTCAAAAACCAGTTGATGGCCTTGGTCACGTTCTTTTTTACGCCCGCGCCGTTATAATAAAGCGTGCCGAGATGGTACTGCGCTTTCGCGTCGCCCTGCCGCGCCGCCTTCAAATACCACTCCGCCGCCTTGGTAAAATCTTTCGGCAGGCCGAGGCCCTGGCTGTAAAGAGTTGCAAGGCCGTACTGCCCGAAAGCATCGCCCTGCAAAGCCGCGCGGCGGAACCACAGCGAAGCGTAATCATACTGCCGCTGTTCCGCATACAACACGCCGAGATGGTTCTGCGACAAAATGTCGCCTTGCATCGCGCGCACTTTCAGTGTGTCGATATTATTTTCCGGCAGCGTCGCATAAGCGGGGACGGCTACCACCAGCATCGTCAGGCAAAGGAAAAGGAAAAACCGCTTGAACATTTTTTGATCCATCACTTACCACACCTATCCAGTTTGGAGGCAAGTTATGGGAAAAACGAATCAATTTGATGCAATTTTGCCTGAGTTCGAGGGTATTGCCGCAAGAGCCCTAGATTGGCTGGGTTTTGTGCCTGCGGAGCGTTGTATTGCGCATGTACGGGGGAGGTATCCGCATACCCGTTGTTTTCCGGCGCAGTCTTGGGTCGGGGCGCGACTCGGGCTATTATTCCTTTGAGGATTCGAAAGGAAACCCGCCATGCGTGCCGTTCTTGTTTTCGCTTTTTTGTTTTTGACCGCGCTGCCCGTCAAAGCCGAAAGCCCCGATGCTATCGCGCAGGAACTCGGCCGCGCCTGTCCGCGCGGGTATAGTGTCATCAACGGCAAATGTGCACCGCCCTGCGCCGAGGGGGCGCACCGCAACCTCGCCGGAAACTGCGTGACCGCCGACGGAAAACCCGCTGCGCCCGTGCCCGCAACCTGCGCCGCCGGCATGGAGCTTGTGGGCAGCGAATGCAAATCGGAATGCCTGCCGAAACAGGAACGCGACGCCGAAGGCATCTGCATCGCCAAATGCCCCAAAGGCGCACCCCGCGTCGACAACCGCTGCCCCGGCGAACAGGGCATGGGTTTCGGGAGATAATAGTGTCTCCGGATATCGCTGCCGCTCTTCAAGGATACTGAGATGGCCGAAGATACGCAGCAGCCCCAGCGCCTTTCCGACCGCAGGATTCCGGTGCTTGACGAACTGCGCGGTATTGCGGTGCTGCTCGTCATGTTCTGTCATACCCGTCTCTTCGGCGTGGGTTCGCCGGAATCCGGCGTTACAGAGATCCTTTATGCGAGACTTGCAAATGCCTCGTCGGTGGGTGTCGATCTGTTTTTTGTTCTTTCCGGTTATCTGATTACCACGATCCTGCTGCAATCGCGCGGGGACAAACATTACTACCGCGTTTTTTATGCGCGCCGCGCCGCGCGGATTTTTCCGCTTTATTACCTCGCCCTGATCATTTTCTTTTTCATCGCGCCCTATGTCTTGCAACTGACAGGCCATGCCGAGTGGCTCAAAGACCCGCTCATGCAGGCCCCCGCCGAACTGCTATGGACCTACACGCTCAATTGGCGGCACATCCTGCCTGTTATCCCTTGCTCTCTGCTGATCCAGAATTTCTGGACGCTTGCGGTAGAAGAACAGTTTTATCTTGTCTGGCCTGCGATTATCAAACATTCCGACCGGCGAAAACTTATTTGGCTGTGTCTCGCCATCATCGCGGCATCGCCGCTGCCAAGGCTTTTTTATAGCAGCAGCGGCATGGCAGAGGCATCGTGGCAGCTTACCTATTGCAGGCTGGATGCGCTGGCGGCAGGCGCGCTTGTGGCGCTTTGCTTTACGGACGCGGAATACCGCGCGCGACTGGAAAAGTTTGCGCTTCCCCTTGTCGCCCTGTCCCTGTGGGGCCTGATTGCTTTTACCCAAAATGCTTCATGGCTCTGGTTCAGCCTGACTGCCGTGTTTTTCGGCAGTTGCCTCGTGCTGGTGCTCGGCAATGAAAATGCCAGCATCGTGAAGCCGCGCGTGAGCATGGCGCTCCGCTTCTTTGGCAAGTACAGCTATGCGATGTATGTGTTCCACCAGCCGCTCAGCATTCTGCTGGCCAAGGCGGGTTTCAATGCCCATGTCCTGACAGAAATGTGGGGCAGCCGCTTCTGTGCCATCGTTGCCGTCAATTTTGTGAATCTGGCTGTTGTCACGCTTCTGGCATGGCTCAGCTGGCATTTGTTAGAGAAGCAGTTTATGAAGTTGAGATAACAGTTGCTCTTTAAAAATGCTAATTTCGGGATGCGTACTTAATCGACGCGCTTTCATTGTTGCTTACGAAGTTCTCTAAAAGTCTGAATAATATAATCGTCCCTGGCTTTAGAAGAATCGTCCGCTGCTGTGTCGGGCCTCCATTCCCTTGAATGAAGTCAAAGGGGTCGGAGTAAATTGATTTAGAAAGTTTTTGGGGTTCCTATTGTCTGGATGCCCTCAACTCACAAACGAAGTGCAACGCTATGCTAAGGTGTCGGATAGGGGCGGAAGCCCGAACCGCTATAAAGGTTGCTTCACCCATCCTTACATAAACACCATTGACACCCGAGTTTCCGTATGGTTACTTATCCTCAAAAGGAGAATAACCGTGTCCCAGAGCCATATCCGTTACCGTCTTGAGGGCGAGAGCCTTGCAGCTGCAAAAACTGCCGAGGATTTTATCAACAAGAAAACGCGCCACCTCGCTTGGGATGACCGCACCGCTGCCTTTATCGTCGCGCACCCTGCCGAGGCCGCTGTGCTGGGGCTGGATCATCCGACGGTGCAGGCGGGCGATTGCGGCGGGCGGTTGCGGGCTTATCAGACAGTTCCTACGCTCTACCATGCGAACGATAAAATTTTCTATCTCGACTGCCCCATCGCGCATGACGGCAAACACTTCACGCCCAAGGATGCGCTGCCTCTCGACGCGCAGGCAGAGGAAAAGTCATGGCGTTATTTCAGCGCAGGCATGGGTGAGGGCATTTCCCCCGTCCTGCATATCAAGCCCGAAGGCGTCGCTGCGCCCGCGACCGCCAGTCATTTAAGCGAAGATGTGGATTACGGCGGAAGAAACCTGCCTATCGCCATGTGGGGCTCGGCATCGACTTACGTTTATTTCCCCGACGCCAAAACGCTTGCGGCGCTGAAGGTGTTTGAAACAGAAAACGTCGCGTATACCAAGGCTGTCGATGACCTGACCCGGGATGTCTCGGGTATTATAGATGTTCTCGCGCCGAAGATGCAGGAACGGCAGGACAAGAAGTCTGCTATCCGCCCCACCCTGTATTTCAACGACGCGGAAAAATATTTGAATGTGCGTCTTGATAACGCCTACCTTCCCGACCATCCCGCGCTTGATATCAAGGACAGCAAGGGACATAGCAGCGAAATGGTTTTCAAGTTGCGTCCCAACACCGCAACGGCAGAAGGGCAGCAACTCGCCAGCCTGTTCAACGCCATCGGGCAAAGGCCAAGCCTCGCGCAAAAGCTGGGCCTGCCGGATTCCGCCTATCCCCATTTCGAGGACATCGACGGCCAGAAACGTCTGCTCACGCGCACGCCCGTCGCCAGCCTCGTCGTCGACACGGAGAAGGACTGGATTTTGCGCGACAAGCAGGATGCAGACTACAAAGTCAAAGCACCGCCCCGGCCTTTTTAGGGGATTGGATAGCAGCTGTCATTCCCGCGAAAACGGGAATTCAGCACCGTGGCTAATCTTTCTCTTTCTCTTTATCGGGAATCCCCGTCAAACTTTTCGGCTCTGCTTTCTCGGCCGGTGCTTTCCATCCGGGCGGTATCTTTGGCATTTCCATCCCGCGGGCTGATTTGGGCATGGGCGGGGCGGGGCCGGTGGGGGCTGGCGGGGCGGGGGCGAGGCCGGTGCCTTGGCCTCGGGGCGGCGCGGATTTTTTTTGTGTCGCAACGCTAGTGTGGCGGCGGGCGGCGCGGGCGAAGTGGTCTTTGGCTTTCATCGCTCATGTTAGCATGCTTTGCATACAGGATATCGAAGAATCAAAGGGTTCGTAATAAATCGACATCTGCACGGGCGGCAGGCGTTAACAGATGCTTAAAAGCAGGTGTGGTAATATCTGCCATGCCATCAAAAGACGATATATCACCGTTCCCGTCCAGATTTAATCAGGATTTTGACTATGCCGCGCCGCTACCGACGGCGCAAGATCGCGCGGCGTTTCAAGCCGCGAAGGAACAGGCGGCGAGTGTAACGCGCACAGGGCGGCCACGCCTGCATTTCAAGTTTGACCACAGCCTGACGGGCAAGGAGCTGGCGGCAGCCCTGAAGCAAAGCCTTGCCGATCATGGCATCGATCCCGGCAGCGTCATGGTGCGTCAGTTCACAAAAATGCGGCTCCAGTTCGCCATGAATACGGGCACCGACCGCGACTACTCTGCCAATGTCGGTTATCACGGCGCGGTGGACGGCGAACGGGAATGGATGCGCGGGCTCGGCATTTATTCAAAGGCGAATGTGACTTTCGCTTCGCCTCTCTCCGGCTATCTTTCCGGCGGCGTTGATGCGCCGAAAACGCATGACATCGCCTATGTCATCTACGACAAAAGCCAGATGTATAAGGTCAACCCCAATGTCAGCAACGGCTTCCACACATTCCTCACCTCGCCACAGGCGGCGCGTGTGGGGTTTATGTCGGAGAACGGGGTGCTGGAGCTGGCGAAGCCCGAGATCATCAAAAAAGCCTTCACCGTGAGGCCCATCGGGGAAAGCGACGAGGACGCGGTGCGCAGGCTGCTGGGCGGTGACACCAGCAAGCTCGATATCGGGGACAGCCGCCATCCGGCGAACCAGACGGTCGCCCTGATCATGGCGAGCCGCGAGACTGACCCGAAAGGCATGGGCTGGGTCGCGATCTGCGATGATAAGACCGTTGGGATTATCACCACAAAAGATTTCAGCGGCGGGGTGAATGTCGATAAAGAATACCGCCGCATGGGCATCGCCGAAGCGCTGATCGGCGCGCGCGAGGATTTCCAGCAAAAGCACGGCGCGACGGAAGCCTCGGCGCATATACAGGCGAAAAACACCGCCTCCATCCGTCTGCATGAAAAACTGGGCTATTCGGCCAATGTCGATGTCACCAAGGTGCCAGGGGAAACGGTCGTCACCTTCACCAAATCCTTCGCGGCACCAGCGACCGTTGTTCCCGCCGCCGCCCCGGCTGTCAAAAAATACTCCGAATCCTAGGTTCGCCCGCCTGCCGCGTCAGCGGATATTCATGTTGGTGAGGTTGAGCAGTTTGGAGTTTATGGAGAGCCCGGTCACGCGCACTTGAGAGAGTGCGACCCAGATGCCGATCTGTCCGTCTTCCAGTTTGAATTCCACCATGCCGCCCGAATTCGAGAAGCCGCCGATATCGCTCATCGTCAGCACTGGCACGCCCTTCAGCGGCTTGAGAATATCTTTCAGCTTGGCACGCTCGGAACCGGAAACGAACAGCACGTTGCACGAGGTCAGGTCGCTGTCGGGGCTGCGGTTCTTGATGGTGATTTTTACGTCGTTGACCTTGCGGCTTTCCATCGGTCTGAGGTTTGAATCAAACGGGTCGCTACCGACAATGCAGACGGTAAACGCTTCCTTCAGCGCGGCGGAAGGCCAGTTCG
>JAYUPV010000400.1:0-2526 GCA_043759865.1 Alphaproteobacteria bacterium
ATCCTTCACTCGTCACCAACAACCAGTCGGCGACCGGCGCAACAGCGCTGATCATCGCGGCGGGAGCCGGGCGGCTCGAGGCTGTGTGGATATTGCAAAGCAAGGGCGCGGATATTCACGCCGCCGACAATGGCGACCAGAGCGCGCTTTTTTATGCAGGCTTGCATGGCGAGCAGAATGTCGCCGAATATCTTATTTCGCAGGGCGTCGATCCCGCCGCCAAAAATCGCTCGGGAATTTCTCCCATCGATATCGCCAATGCGAGCGACTTCCATGCGCTTGGCGAAAATATGAAGCGCGAGCGCGCGGAATATGTCGCACGCCAGTTCGATGAAGCATGGCGCGAACGATTGGCCGAGCAAAAGGCGTTGCGGGATAATATTCAGCAGGTCACAGAAATCGTCGGCTCAGGCCTGTCCGCCGATGTCGCAGCACCGGCAAAAGCGGCGTTCAGGAAGCCAAAGATTACTGGGGCGAACCCGGGTTTTTAGTCGCGCTGTCGCTCTTGTTGAATTTCCCGAGGTTGCCGACGAACTGCTGGACGATGGTGTATTCCTTGCCGGCGGAAGGCGTCTTGCGTGCAATGACATCCACATCATGACCCAGCTTAGGGTCGACATTCGTGATCTCGGTGACCATGTCGTTCGCGTCGAAAACAAGTTTGACCAGCTGGCGCTTTTCAACATCGTGCTGAAATATACCCTTCTGGCTGTCGACTTCGCCGATGTAGTACCAGGTGTTGTTGTCGAAGGGCGAAACGGTCGTGGGCGGGCCCCAGTTCGCGACGATGTCGGCGCGGGTCGTTACCTGTGGCTGTACGGCTGCGACCTTGTGCGGCGGCAGCATGTTGCCATGCGTGGTGACTGTGGGTGAGCAGGCGGGCAAAAGCAGGGCGAAAGCTGCTGCGAGAAGGGCTTTTTTCAATGCCATGTGAACCTCGTTGATCTTGGTTTTTTATACGGCTTTACACTTGAAAACACAAGGTAATAAGGAAATCTCTTTGTTTTAAGGATGAAAACGTGTATAAACCTCGTAATTTTTTTGACCGGACGCTGGATTATCATGGCAACACAACCCGAATTTTCCCGCCAGATTGCGGTGGAAGGCATCTCTCCCGACAAGGTACGCAAAGAGGCGATTGTGGCGAATGCACAGGAATGTGCCGCCCTCGCCAAGCGCTTTGACCTGCGCGAGCTTTCCGACTTCAAGGCCGAGATCAGCATCCGCCGCATCGAAGGCGGCGATGTCGTGAGCCTCAAGGCCAAGTTCAGCGCCGATGTCGTGCAGACCTGCGTCGTTTCCCTGCAGGATGTTCATGCCCATATCGAAAGCGATTTCGAGACCTATTTTTCGGAAGCCGATGACAAGCATGACGAGGACGATATTAATTTGTTCCTCGAAGACGACGACAGCGCCCCCGAAGTCATCAGGCGCGGCCAGATAGACCTTGGTGAAGTCGTGTCGCAATACCTCGCCCTCGCGCTCGACCCCTATCCGCGCGCGCCGGGTGTCAGCCTTGCCGCCCAGCTGGCGGAAGTGGGCGGGGAAGTCAGGAACAACCCCTTCAAAATCCTGCAGGGGCTTAAAGACAAAAAGCCCGCCGCGAAGGACAAAATGCCGACTAAACCCGCAAAACCGGCCAAGCCGAAAAAGGCCAAAAAGGGAAAAGCCAAGTAAATCAAACCCCTTGGCGATATTCCCCCTGAACGCCTGCGCGTTTTTTGCTTGAAAATTCTGACTAAACAGGTATTTATAAGCGGAATTTACTTGCCTTGAGGGGCGGCTTTGGTTATGTAATGAAGCCCCACGGGTGAGTCCACCGGGTAATTGAACGAAGAAAAAGAGTACGAGCTATGGCAGTCCCCAAGAAGAAAACCTCCAAATCCCGCCGCAACATGCGCAGGTCTCACCACGCACTGTCGTCTCCGTCCGTTGTCGAAGACAAGAACACAGGCGAGATGGTCCGTCCGCATCATGTGTGCCGCAAGACCGGCATGTACAAAGGCCAGCAAGTCATTGACGTCGATTAACCATTGCGGTTAATCGCTAATCGGCTTTCCCGCATTCCTGCGGGAACGGGGTTTGATTGACGAACAATCTGGTTATTTCGCTGGACGGCATGGGGGGAGACAAAGCCCCGCAGATCGTTGTCGAAGGTGCGTTTCTGGCGAGCCGCGAAAACCCCTCCGCAAAATTCCTGATTTACGGCGACGAAGCGCAGATACGTCCGCTGGTCGCGAAATATCCCGGCCTCGAGCGCGTGCTCGAGATCCGCCACACCCCCGACCGCATCACCAGCCACGACAAGCCCGCGCATGCGCTGCGCCACGGACGCAATTCCTCCAGGCGCCTTGCCATCGACGCGGTCGCAAGGGGAGAGGCGAGCTGCGTTATTTCCGCCGGCAATACCGGCGCGCTGATGGCGATGGCGCTGTTTTCCCTGAAACGTATGCCCGGCATCCACCGTCCCGCGATTGCGACCTATATGCCGACCAAGATTGCGGGACATGGCACCATCTTCATGGA
>JAYUPV010000401.1:0-2376 GCA_043759865.1 Alphaproteobacteria bacterium
ACGCCATGGTGAGAGCGCCCGCCGCGAGGAACGACGCCGCAACCGGCGCGCCCGCGAAAACGGCGGGAACGGAAAGCACCATCAGCCCCGCGCCGACGACGAGGGGCGGGATCGAAACAATGCGCTCGACCAGACGGCCCGCGCGGTTGAGCTTGAGCGCACTCTCGTCGCCGCCAAGCGTATACTGCGAAGAAGGCTTTGCGGCCAGCCAGTTGAAAACGTCGCGGATCATATGGTTCGTCCCCCGTGATTGATGCACAGCCCGATTTTAAAGCAGGGGGCGGGGGAGTCAAGAGTACGCCGGAAGGGGTCAGCCTTCCTTCACAATCCGTGAAATCAGCTCGGCTTTGGTTTTTTCGGCGTTGTCATTGTCGATCTGGCAGGTGCCGACGGCTTTGTGGCCGCCGCCGCCGTATTCGAGCATCAGCTTGCCGACATCCAGTTTCGCGCTGCGGTCGAGGACGGATTTACCGACGGCGAAGACCGTGTTCACGCCCGCCTTGCCGGGCATGACATGCATCGAGATGTTCGAGCCCGGGTGCATGGCATAGACCATGAAGCGGTTGGTCGAATAAATTTCAGGCTCGTGGCGGAAGTCGAGTACGACGAGCTTGTCTTTTATTTCCGCGCATTTGACGATCTGGTGGCGGGCGAGCTTGGAATGTTCGGCATAAAGCCGTACGCGCTCGGCCACGTCGTGATGGCGCAAAATGTCGTCGATGTTGTTGTTCTTACGCAGCACATCAATCAGTTCCATCATCAGCTCGAAATTGGTGATGCGGAAGCCGCGATGGCGGCCAAGGCCGGTACGGTTGTCCATGATGAAGCCGAGCAGCACCCAGCCTTGCGGGTTCAGGATTTCATCCTGCGATACGCGCGCGCTGTCGATTTTGTCGGTCGCTTCCATCAGCTCTTTCGAGATGCCGGGGAAACGCGCTGCGCCGCCGTAATGGCGATAGATAACTTCGGCGGCCGAGGGGGAGGTCGGGTCGTTGATCAGGTTTTTCGGTTGTTCCTTGATGCGCTCCAGCTCGCTTGCGTGGTGGTCGAAAACGATATGCGCGTTCGGGTGCCAGGGCAGGTTGGCGATGATGTCGCGGTTCGTCACCGCAATTTTTCCGTCCTGCATGTCTTTCGGGTGGGCGAATGTCACTTCTTCGATGAGGCCAAGCTCGCGCAACAGAGCGGCGCAAGTAACGCCGTCGAGTTCTGCGCGGGTGATGAGGCGGTATTTTTCTGTCATTGTTTTTCCCCCAGACTTCAAGGTAACCCTATAAAGTAAAAAGAGGATTAACCCGTATTACAGCAAATCGCGCAGCTGGTACCACGTCATGCCCAGCACGAACATCGGGCGTTTCAAAAGGTTGCCGCCGGGGAAGTTGGCGTGCTTTATTTTGGCAAATACATCGAAGCGTTCTGCATGGCCGGCCACCGCCTCGGCCACCACCGCGCCCAGCATGTTGGTGGCGACCACGCCCTGTCCGCCGAAGCCGTGGGCGTAATAGACATTGGGGGAAAGCCGCCCGAGGCCGGGCAGACGGTTGATGGTGAATTCCAGCGGCCCGTGCCAGCAATGGTCGATACGCATCATGGAGAGCTGCGGGAAAATTTTCAGCATTCGTGCGCGCAGCTTTTGCGCCTCGCCCGGGTAATCCATGTCGCTGTAGTTGCAGTTGCCCCCGAAAAGCATGCGATAATCGCTTGATAAACGGTAATAATCCATGATGAAGCGGGCGTCGCAGACGGCGATGTCGCGGCTCATGACGCTGGTGGCAAGGCGCGGGTGCAGCGGCTCGGTCGCTATCATGTGGGCGGTCGCGGTGATGGAGCGGCGCACCATCGCATCCGAGCCTTTCAGCTTTATCGCACCCGCAAGGATAACGAATTTGGTGTTGATCGCCCCGTGTTCGGTCACGATTTTCGGTTTGTCGCCGTGGATAAGGGCGGTGGCGCGGGTGTTGTCGTAGAACTTGCAACCCGCGATTTGCGCTGCGCGGGCAAGGCCGAGGCCATAGTTGTAGGGGTGGAAATGCCCGCCTGCCGGGTCGAACATCGCGCCGACATAGGGCTTGGCGTGGACGACCGACTGCGTTTCCGCCTTGTCCATCATCACGAGGTCTTTGTGGCCCATCTTCGCCCAGACCTTAGTCTCGGCGGCGAGTTCTTTCATCTGGGCGTCGTCGGTCGCGGCGGTCATCACGCCCGGCTTGAAGTCGCATTTGATTTCGTACTTTTCGATCCGCTTCTGGATGAGGTCGATGCCTTCCATCGTGATGTCGCACATCACCTTCGCATCCTGCGCGCCGAATTTTTCGATGAGGTGCTGCGGCGATTTCGGGAATCCGCGCTGGAGTTGGCCACCGTTTTTACCCGAGG
>JAYUPV010000402.1:0-3505 GCA_043759865.1 Alphaproteobacteria bacterium
TAACCGCGATGAAAAACGGGTCAATGCGCAAAACGCGGCGCGCGTCTTTTCCATACTGATTCTCTTTTTGAGAATTTTTATGCAGCTATGGAAAAACACATTAACCGTTTGTTAAATCTTTGTTACATGGACGCAGGATATGCGCTAGGATGAATTGGGGGAAATTGGGGAGAATTTCTTCTTGGAAAAGAAGAATAATTTATGACATGAAGCTGCCAACCAGATGCATATTCTATGCATTTCCGGTATTGATTCTGTTGAGTTCATGTACATCCGACCAGCGCGCGCTGGAGCCGGATCGCATGCGCAAAACAATAGCGGAAGACATGCGCACCGTGTTCCCCGAAGAGGGAAAGGGCGATGTGCTGACGCTCGATATGGCGATCGCACGCGCCATCAAATTCAACCTCGATAAAATTATCGCCGATACTGAATCCTTCGTCGCGCGCAAGGATGTGACGCTGCAGGGCCTTGAAGCGCTGCCGACCGCGTCGGCCTCACTCAGCCGTATCGGGCGCAACAACCGTGGCGGTTCTTCCAGCCTTTCGCTGCAGACGGGCATCCAGTCGCTTGAGCCTTCCGTTTCGACCGACCAGTTCCGCAATACGCGGAAACTCGACGCCAACTGGAACGTTCTCGACGCCGGCATCGCTATCGCCCGGGCGCGCGGCGCGTCCGACCGCCAGAAAGTTTCGATGGAGCGCCGCCGCAAGGTGTTCGAGGAAATCGTGACGGCGGTTTATGCAGCTTATTGGCGCGCGGCCGCAGCGCAACGTGCCGAACCGCAGATCAAGTCGCTGATCGCCGAAGCCGACAACCAGATAAAGCGGCTCGACGCCGCGACGAAAAGCGGCCTGCTTCCCTATGGCGACGGCAAAACGATTAAAGGCGGCCTGCTCGACAAACGCTCGCAGCTCGTCCAGCTGCATGAAAGGCTGATGACCGCCGAAGTAGGGCTGAAGGCGCTGATCGCATTGCCGCCCGGCGCAGCGCTGCATCTCGACACCAGCGACCGGAACTGGCTTTCTGCCGAAACCCTTCCGCGTGTGAGCCGCGACGAGGACGATCTTTTCGCCGTCGCCCTCCTGAACCGTCCCGAGCTGCGCGAGCAGTTCCTGAACAAGTCCATTTCGCAGCGCAACGTGCTGCTCGAAATTTTCTCGACCTTTCCGGGCGCAAGCGCGGTGCTGGGCGCCAACCACGACGCCAACAGCTTCCTCGCCAACCCCGAATGGTTCGAGTGGACGCTCAGCCTGACGCAGAGCATCACGAAAATCCTGACGCTGCCGGCGCGTTACCAGCGCGCCAAGGCCGACCAGAAACTGACCGACCAGCGCCGACAGGCGCTCATCGCCGCCGTCATGACGCAGGTCAGCGTGGCGAATATGCGTTTCGCCCATCTGCGCTATTTCTACGACACGGTAACGGAAACCGACGAAAACACGCGCCAGATTGCGCGCCGCGCGACAGGTTTCGGCAAGACCGGCATGATGGGCGCGCCCCAGCAGCTCGGCGCCGAAATCGACGCCGCCATCGCTGGCGTGAACCGCATGGTGGTCTATGGCGACGCGCAGGAAGGCTATGCCCAACTGCTCAACTCTCTCGGGGTCGACATCTGGGACGGCGATGCCAAGGGCATGCCGCTGCCGGAGATTTCAAGCGGCGTGCGCCAGGGTCTGCAGGCGCTCGAAGAGCAAGTGATGGCGCCGAAGACAACAAGGAAAGGGGCATAGACGCTTGACGGATTGGGTCGAGACATATTTCCCGACAACACCTGTCAGAAGGCCGGTACGGGCGCTGCTGCGCCAGATTTTGCCGGCCGCCGTTTTTGCCACCGTCATCGCGGGTTCGCTGTTCCTCGGTCTTTCGGGCGCGCCGCACAACCAGACGGCCTTCGGTGGCGCGACGTTCCCGGGCGTTGACTTGACGCGCGCGCTCGATTTTGCGGGCATCGAACCCGCCTCCGGTATCGCCGACCCCGACAAGATCGGCAAGGAAACCTCAAAAGAGGGCACAGCCGCGCAGACAGCCGCCGCTGCGCCTGATTTCATCGCGCCGTCGTCCGGCGTCATCATCCAGAACGGCGAGCATCAGGTGCAGGCCGTGCTGGTCGCGAAAAGCCTAGCGGTCGTTTCGTCCACGCTCGATGCGCGGCTCCTGAAAATGCCGTTCAACAACGGCGACACGTTTGAAAAGGGCGACCTGCTGGCGGAATACGACTGCGGCGTCGATTTTGGCCGGTTGCGCGAAGTGCAGGCGCGTCAGCGCCTGTCGCAAAGCCAGCTCGATGCCTACCGCCAGCTGAAAGACATGGAAGTCGTATCAAAAATCGAAGTGCTGACGGCCAAGGAAAACAACGCGCAGGCGCTCGCGCAGATAGACCAGCTTAACAGTCGCCTCCAGCTTTGCAAAATCCGTGCGCCTTTCGCGGGCCGCGTGGTCAACAAAACCGCAAGCCAGCACGAATTCGTGCAGACCGGCCGGGTGCTGATGGAAATCGTCTCGCGCGAGCCGCTGCAGGCCGAGTTCATCATTCCGTCCATATGGCTGCGCTGGCTGAACGTCGGCACGGCGCTGCAGGTTTACGTCTCGGAAAGCGACCGGCACTATAACGCGCGCATTTCGCGCATCCACGGCGAGGTCGACCCCGTCAGCCAGTCGGTGCAGGTCGACGCCGAGCTTGAATCCTATTCCGAAGTGCTGCTGCCCGGCATGAGCGGCAAGGCGGTCTTCGCGCCCGAGACTGTTTACAAGAAGCCGGGTTTCGGTTTCATGGGTATGATGCTGCCCGAAGAGGAAAAGGGCGGCGGCGCCTTGTCGCCATGACCACCATCCAGCAGAAGCCGCCTGAAATGGACCCGCGCATGCAGCGGCTGCTCACGCTCCTCACCCTGCACAAGAACACCCGTCACAAACAAAAAATCTCCGACCTCGCTTTCCTGATGGTCAACCAGACCTTCAATCTCGTGCCTTACCGCCATGGTGTTTTCTGGCGCTGGGACGGCGCGCGGATTACGGTCGAAGCGGCGTCGGGGCTGGTCGAGCTTGACCAGAACGGCCCCTATGTGCAGTGGCTTGGCCGCGTTATCGCGCGACAGATAAAAGAAGCCGAAAGCGACCAGTGGCTGAAAATCGGCGACCAGCCGGCAGCTGAAAGCGACGCGAAATGCCTGCGCGTCACCGCCGCCGACTGCGAGCAGGCCGAGCGGCAGGAATGGGGCGAATGGGCGTCGTCGCACGCGCTGCTCGTCACCATGAAGGGCGCGGCGGATAAAACCGCCTTCGGCCTCTGGCTTGATCGCGAGGAGGCTTTCCACGAAACCGACACCGCCTTCATGGAAGACCTTGGCGACGGTTTCGCCCATGCCATCCGGAATTTTGGCGGCGGGGGCAGCCGTTCCCTTTTCAAAACGATCCTGCGCCCGACAAAATCGGGAATGGCCATTTTCCTGCTGCTGGTCTGCATCACGATGTTCACACCCGCGCGCATGACGGCGACCGCACC
>JAYUPV010000403.1:0-3881 GCA_043759865.1 Alphaproteobacteria bacterium
ATGTTTCACAAACTGCCAAGAAAAAACGCGGAAAAGTGGTCTTTCCCGCGTTTTTTATCCGGATTGATTCGGGATCGTGGCGCTAGAACACATCCCCGCCGATGCCGCCGTCGCCGGGGCCTTTCGGTTTCGGGGGTTTCGGGCCGGTTTGTTTTGCCGTGCCTTTCACCAGTTCCAACGTGCCGTCGTTGGCGGTTTCGAGGGTGTAGGGGGACGCTGCCGCGCCAGCCGCCTTGTTGAAGGCGTCCATGAATTTTTTGTCGAGTTTCGCGTCGGTGCCCCAGATGTTTTTCACATCGCCGTAAATCTGTTCTTCCTGCCCCGGCGGGAACATGATTTTCTGGCCGGGGTTTTCCTTGGCCGAAGCCTGTATCTGCTTCACGATGCCTTCGAGCGAGGAAATCAGCAGCGACTCATAAGCGCGCTTGGTGTCAGGCGCTGCTTTGGCAAGGTTGGTGTCGCGCTCGGACGGATATGCGTCGATATGCACGACTTCGGCGATCAGGTTCGCGACCTTGTCGCCGAAAGTGGCGGCGATGTTCTTGTAATCGAGCGGCGAGCGCACGCAGTCGATCAGCAAAATCGCGGCAAGCACTTCGGGCGAAGCGGCATCGGCATGCTGCGCCACCGTCTTGGCGGGGCCAACACGGCGCTGGTCGAACATGCTTTCAAGTTCGCGGGTGATGAGCGCGGGGCCCATTTTCATCTGCTCGTCGCGCAGGGTTTCGAGGTCTTTTTTCTGCTTTTTGTATTCGTTGTCGGACATGCCGGTTTGTTCTTTATCCATGTCCAGCATCATCATCTGCTGGGTGTGGATGATCTCGATCTGCTGCTTGAAGCTTTTCAGCGCCTCTTTCGAGTTTCCTTGAGCGTTCGCGCGGCTGTAGTTGAAGGCATCTTCAACCAGCTTGACCTGCGGCAGTCCTGATGATTTGAAATCCATTGTCCGTCTCCTCCCGAAAAAATCCGTAAACCCCGGCCGCTTGTTGGGTGCGGCCTTGTCGTTTTATTTGCGTCGTTTCATCTGTTTTGTGGCGTGCATAGATTCGTAACAGGTTTTACGCAAAAGGCAACGGGGTCGGGATTTCAGGATTAGGGAAATTTATTCCCCGCTCTGCAACAACGTTCCCGCTTTGCGGGCGGAGTTGAAGGAGAGTTGCAGGAGGAACATGGACAGCGCCATGTAGCCGCAATTGAGCAGGAACGCCCACCACATATGCGAGGGTTCGAAGACCTGCTGGTTGATGATGGAACGCAAACCCTCGAACACATGCGAGGCGGGCATGGCTTGTGCGAGGGGCTGTATCCAGACGGGCAGCGAGGAAATGGGATAGTAAACGGCACAGAACGGCGCGAGGAAGAATGTGAGCGCCCAGGCGAGCGTTTCCGCCCCCTGCCCCGCTTTCAGCAACAGCGCCATGATGAGGAAGCCGAGCCACCAGCCCATGAACATCAGGTTGAAAAAGAAGAATAGTAACGGCAGGCCGAGATCGAACAGCGAATAACCGTAGAACGGAATCGCGAGCAGGCAGGCGGGAATCATGCCGGCAAGGGCGCGCAGCACCGAAAACGCCATCATCGCCATCCACCATTCCCACGGGCGGAGCGGGCTGACGAACAAATGGCCGAGGTTCCGCGCCCAGACTTCTTCAAGGTATGACAGCGTCACGCCAAGCTGGGTGCGGAACAGCATGTCCCACAGCAGCACCGCGCCGAGCAAAATGCCGAAGGCTTTGCTGCCCATGTTGCTCGCGCCCGACATGGCGAAAAAGCGGCTGATGAAGCCCCACAAAATCATTTGTACCGAAGGCCAGTAAATGATTTCGATGATCCGCGCCTTTGACCCGCGCAAAATGTAGATATGACGGATGAGGACGGCGTAAATGCGCTCGAGCGATTTTGTCATGCGGCCTCGCCTTTCCCGGTACCACGGGCGATGTCGAGGAAAACTTCTTCCATGTCTTTGCGTCCGTAACGCTTCACCAGTTCCTGCGGCGTGCCGGTGTCGACGATTTTGCCTTTTTTCATCATCAGCACGTTGTCGCACAGCCTCTCCACCTCGCGCATGTTGTGGGAGGCGAGCAAAATGGTGGTGTTGTGCTTTTTGCGGAATTCGTCGAGCAGCGTGCGGATGCGGTCGGCGGTGTCGGGGTCGAGCGAAGCGGTCGGTTCGTCGAGCAGCAGCACTTCGGGCGTGTTCACCAGCGCCTTTGACAGCGACACACGCGTTTTCTGGCCTGCGGAAAGCTTACCCACCTGACGGTCGATGAATTCCATCATGTCAAGCTCGCCCGCGAGGCGCACGATATGGTCTTCAAGATCAGGCACGTTATAAAGCTTGCCGTAGACGCGCAGGTTCTGGCGCACGGTCAGCTTCCACGGCAGGTCGACATAGGGCGAAGAAAAATTCATGCGCTGCAGCGCGGGGTAGCGGTTGCCGAGCATATCGACGCCGAGAATGTGGATGCTGCCGCTGGACGGCGACAGCGCGCCGAGCAGCATGGCGATGGTCGTGGTCTTGCCCGCACCGTTGCCGCCGAGCAGCGCGGTGATGCTGCCCTTTTTTACCGTGAACGAAATATCGTCCACGGCGAGAACGGCCTTGTACTGCTTGGTCAGGTTCTTGACGGAGAGGGTGTAGGTCACGGTAAGACCTTACGTCTTGTCTTTGTCTTTCTTGCGGAAGCTGTCGAGCGAGACGACTTCGCCTTTTTTCTTGTGCTTGTCGTCTTTGTCGACTTCGAGCTCTTCGGCTTCGAAATGGATGTCGTCATCTTCTTCTTCCGACAACGGCTGGAACTGCAGCGCGAAGTTGACCGAGGGGTCGGCGAAAATGGTGATCGACTGCAAAGGAATGCTGAGGCGTTCGGGAACGTTGTTGAAGCTCAGCATGACCGAAAATTTTTCCGCATCGACTTCAAGGTCGTAGAACTGGTGCTGCAGCACAATCGTCATCTCGCCGGGATACCTTTCCTTCAGGTAGTTCGGCAGGTGCACGTCTTTGAAATCGGTGAAAAAGGTGATGTAGAAATGGTGGTCTTCGGCCAGCCCGTCCTTGACCACTTCCTCGAGCGCCTGGCGCACGACGCCGCGCAGGGCGCGTTCGACCATCTTGTCGTAGCGGAAAGCTTCGTCTCGGTTGCGGGGGGGCATCTTAATTCTTGCTCCGGTGTTCTTACGTCCTGTCGTGCCAGTCTAGTGAGACTCAAAGGCCGTGTCACCCGCTTTATAGCAACAATTATGACAGATAAAAAAGGAAAAAAAGTGGGACGGTTCTGTTGCTAGGCCCGTCCCCAGCCCCACCCTAAGTATTGCTACCTAAGGGATTGAATGCCAACTTCGCTTTTGTCGCTGTTAAGCAACGAGGCGGAGTTCAGCCCTTGCGGGCATGTTGTCGTTAGCATTTATAAAAGTAGCCCGATAACGGCGGAACAATGCCGGACGAAAGCAACCACCTTTACTACGCACGTCGATCCTATTTCGGCCCCATACCGGATGCGAAGAACTCAGTTTCGCAAAACCTTTGTAGATGGTGGAGCCGCCGGGTACCGCCCCCGGGTCCGTATCGCCTATTTCGCAGCACGTTTATCGTCATAGTCAGGATTGCTCCTGACCCTTTAAATATAGCTTATTTTCAAGAAAAAGCCAAACCCTTTGATTCTCAAGGAATTTCAGCTCAAACGAGGCTGATAAGCTGCGGTTTGCCGCGTGCCGCCTTCAGTTTCAACTGGCGCAGGCGAATCTCGGCGGCCAGTTTTTGCGCTTTCCCTGTGGCGCGGAAGAAGCGGTCGGCAAGGCCGGGGGACAGGTATTTGCGTGCCAGCTGCTCGGTCGGGGCGACATCAAAATAGTTGCCTCCCTTGAACCCCTTGCCGAGGCGG
>JAYUPV010000404.1:0-2420 GCA_043759865.1 Alphaproteobacteria bacterium
TGGACTGCAAGTCGTTGTTGGTCTGGTCAGCCTGTTTTGCGACCTGATAGCGCACGAAGTTCACGCGCTCCCAGCCGGAATAGCGCATGCAGCTGTCGAAATCGTGGAAGTCTTTGTGCGCGACCCAATGTTCGCCGTAGCGTGTGGGCGTATCGTAATAATCGAGATCGCCCGACGCCTTGAGAGCGCGGTGATATTCGCTATGCGTATCAGGCGGCGTGGTTTCGCGCAGAGCTCCGAGTTCAACGAGTTCGTCAACCTGGCGGACGCAGGAAGCGATGTTTTCATCAAGCGTTTGCTGCGCCTTCGGGCCTGTCATCCACAGCGCCGAATTGTCTTCGACACGCGACCAGTAAGCCTGTTTGGTCGGGGCCTTCCAGACGCAGCCGGAAACAGCCAGCAGGCCCAAAGCCGCGATTGTCATTTTCATCTTGGAATTCATGGAGTACTCCCTCACCACACTTCAAATCTCAGAGTTTCAAGTTAACCCGGATTCGTTAATAAAAACAATACCGGACTGGGCATCACGGGGTTTTATCCCCTTCCTGATGCCACCAGCTTTCCAGAACCATCCCATAAATCGGAGTTACGGAAGGTCGGTGTATATCAGCTGCATAAGCCACAAGGTCGCGGCCCAGATAAAACATCGGAATCATGTAATAGCCGTACATCAGCGCACGATCGAGCGCATGCACGCGCGCCACTAAAGTGTCGCGGTCTTCCGAGCGGCCGATGCTGTCGGCAAGCGCGTCGATCGCGGTGTTGGTGATGCCCGCATAGTTGCGCGCGCCTTTGTTCTCGGCCGATTTGATGCCCCAGTAATTCACCTGTTCGTTGCCGGGCGAGAGCGAGTTGATCCAGCGGTGGCCGACGATGTCGAAATCATAGCCGTCGAGCCTGCCGACAAATTGTGCGTTGTCGACGGTGCGTACCCGCGCCTCGATGCCGATTTTTTTCAGGTCGCGGGAAAATTCGAGCGCGATTTTTTCATCGGCATAATCGCCGAGCAGTATTTCGAGGGTGAACGGCTCGCCTTTCGTGTTCGAGAGCTTGGCGTTTTTATACGACCAGCCCGCTTCCTTCAAAAGCGCGATGGCCTTGCGCTTGTTGTCGCGGTTCGTGCCTTCGGGCGCGACATAGGCCCCGCCAAAAACTTCGGGCGGCAGGTCGGCTTTATATTTTTCAAGAATACGCAGCTCCTCCCCCTCAGGCTTGCCCGCGGCGGCAAGGGAAGAATTGGGAAAGGCGCTGGAGATTTTTTTCATCTTGCCGAAATAAAGCGACTTGTTCAGCCAGTCGGCGTTGAACAGGTAGGTCAGAGCCTCGCGCACGCGGCGGTCGGAAAACGGCGCGCGGCGGGTGTTGAAAATCAGCGCTTTCAGCCACTCTGGCCGCTGGTGCGCGATTTCTTCTTTCACCACCCTGCCCTCGTCAAGCGCCTTGAAGTCATAGCGTGTCTGCCACTTGGTCAGGTCAAACTCGCGGCGGAGGTTGTAATCGCCCGACTTGAAAGCCTGCAGCGAAATATCGTCGTCACGGAAATAGGTATAGGTGATGGTGTCGAAATTAAACTGCCCCTTCATCACCGGCAGGTCTTTCGCCCAGTAATCCTTCACTCGCTCGTACACCAGCTTGCGTCCCGGATCGACAGAGGTGATTTTATACGGCCCGCTGCCAAGCGGCGGCGTGAGGGTCGTCTTGGTGATATCGGCCTTTTCCCAATAGTGTTTGGGCAACACGGGCATCATCGCCAAAATCATCACGCATTCGTGATCATAGCCGGGGCCAAAGATGAACTTGATATCGCGCGGGCTGGAAATTTTTATATCGGTGACAAGGCCGTAAACGCGTCTGCGTACCGGATGGCCATTTTTGCGGTACATTTCATAGCTGTATTTTACGTCCTCCGCCGTCATCGGCGTGCCGTCGTGGAACTTAGCCTCTTTCCGCAGATGGAACGAAATCCACGACCGGTCGGGTGCCACCTCGATGCTTTCGGCGACAAGGCCGTACATCGTGAACGGCTCGTCCCACACGCGCTGCATCAGCTTGTCGTTGACGTATTCCAAACCCTCGGCGTTGTTGCCGGTGATGATGTGGTTGTTGAGGTTGTTGAACGTGCCGCTTTTCGACAGCCGCAATTCCCCGCCCTTCGACGCGTCGGGGTTCACGTAGTCGAGATTTTTGAAATCCGCCGCATATTTCGGCGCGCCGTGCATGGCGATGGCGTGGCTGTGTTCGGCATGGGCAGGGGTGATGAAAAGAAGTACAAAAAGAAGTGGTAGTACCCTCACCCTAACCCTCTCCCAAAGGAGAGGGGACTGGGGACTTTTTCTTCGAAAAAGGTTTTATAATATATTTTGCGAAGCAAAATTCAGGAATCCCCTCTCCTTTTGGGAGAGGGTTAGGGTGAGGGTACT
>JAYUPV010000405.1:0-6972 GCA_043759865.1 Alphaproteobacteria bacterium
TATTACGATCCCGCCAGCCTCGGCGACAAGGGCGACGCGACCGCCGTGAATATCGTTTTCGACAAAGACACCGGCGACGGCGTGAACCGCATGCGCGGCTTCATGATCGGCAGCATCTACGGCAAAGACCGCTACGAAATCACCTGCTATTCCAAAGCGGAAGTGTATGAACGCTGGACCGGGCTTTTCCTCAGCATCATCGACTCTGTCGAGCTGCAGTCGAAATACCATCCGTTCCCCACAGGCTACTATCGCGGCTTCCTGCGCGACCCGAAACTCGTGCTGCCGACCGACAAGCCCGGCACGCGCGACCCGAGGGCGGATCGCGGCATCAGCAACGGCTACCATCATTAATACTCCCGGTTATTGCGGAGCAACGGTCCGGAAACACGATCCGGACCGTTTCCTTTTGAGCCTGTTTGCAAAGCAGGCAGCACGCGAAGATTTGTGGGCGCTCTACGCCTTCAACCATGAAATTGCCAAGACCCGCGAGGTGGTGACCGAAACGCAGCTCGGCCTTATCCGCCTGCAATGGTGGCGCGATGCGGTGAACGCCCTCTATGCCGGCAAACCGCCGCCGAAACACGAAGTACTGGAGCCTCTCGCCGCCGCCATCAAAAAGCACAGCCTGCCGAAAGAGCATTTCGATAATCTGCTCTATGCGAGAGAGTTCGATCTCGAGGACAAGCTGCCCGCGACGCTCGAAGGCATGGTGAACTACGCCGACTTCACCTCGACCCCTTTGCTGAAACTCGCGCTGCAGGTGGAGGGGAGGACGGCTTCGGAAGACGATATAAAACATGCCGCGACTTCCTATGCGCTGACCGGTCTGATACGCGCCGTGGTCGCGCATTCAAAACAGCGCCGCTGCTACCTGCCCGAAAACATGTTGCGTCAGGCAGGTATTGACCCGTATGAGCTGTATGAAGGCAAAGGCTTTGAAAAACTGCCCCCCGTTCTCAAAGCCAGCGCCGCCGCCGCGAAAACGTCATCGCCGCTGTTGCCCGCGAAAATGGCGGCACTATATTTGAAGCAAATTGAAGGGGCTGGATATAATCTCTTATGCTCGACTTTAACCGTGCCGCCGCCGTTTCTGGCGTTCAGACTGTGGATAAGTTCTTTGCTCTAACGTTCTGACTTTATTCAATAAGCCTGAATAAATTTGACATATTCACAGCTCGAGGATAACTTCATCCCATCAAAGAAATCGTGACGCACATCCGGCGAAGGCCGGACTTCAAAAAAGGGAGCAGCGCATGAAGTTCAGTGACCTTCGCTACCGCCTTCGGGATGCCTTCCGCACAGCCATGGTTGGCGGGATCATCATCGGGACTCTCGGCGGCATCGGCACGTATCTCTACGGCCTGCCCAACGGCACCAGCGGCCGCAAGACCCTCGAAGACATCGGCATCAAAGTCGTGGAAGACAAAGGCCACCCGGCCTTCGGCTTCGGCGGTGGCAGCGGTCTTTTCAGCAGCACCTTCACCATCCAAGCCAAAGACGGCAGCCTGCAAAATGTCGTCGTCAGCCAAGGCCTCACCAACCGCACTTCCATAACTTTCGAGAGATAGACTCCGTCCAGCGTCATTCCCGCGACCCGGCGGTCAATTCAACTATGGAATTTTTTGCGAGAAGTGATCGAGCGTCCAGAACGCTTTGGTGTCGGGAATGCTGGCCAAAATTTTATAAACATTTTTGTCAAGTTTGTCGATGCTCGTATGGGGTGTGCATAGATTATCTTTTTTCTTGCACACAACGGCCTGAATATTCTTTTGATCGGGATATTTCTTGGCGAGGAACGCCTGCATCTTATCGGCATTCAGAGCGTAATCCAGCACTCTATTTCCTTCAACTCTGTACCTGTACATCAAGAACGGTATCCAGTGATCAGCCCTGTCCCGCGTTTTGACGAGCATAAACGAGTAATCGCCAACTTGTATCGTCCGCGCCTGCATCGAGGATTCCGGATCTTCCCAGCCTTTCTCGTCGAGGTAATCGACTTGATATATGCCGGAGCGATTCAGGACTCTGATTTTGAACTGGGCTTTGGCGTCAGGGACTTTCCAGTAGCCGAGCAAAGCATGGTCTACCGTTCCTTGGTTCCAATAAGGCCCGAAATCCTGCACCGAGATGTTGGCGCATGCAGAAAGGAGAAAGAGGGCTAGGAGTAGGGGCATGGTGCGAAGTAATTGAAAATTTAATCTTGTCATCAAGCCACCGCCCTATACTTCTTCAGCCACACATCGAGATCGGCAAGAGCGCGGACGGAGTAGGCTTTGCGGCGGTCGCGGCTTTCGACTTTTTTGCGGCCTTCCTGCAGCAGCGATGATTCATCTTCTATCGGCGGGAACAGGCCGAAATTGACGTTCATGGGCTGGAAGGTTTCGGCGTTCGCGCCGGTCGTGATGTGGTGCAAAAGCGCGCCCATGGCGGTCGTGGCGGGCGGGGTTTCGGGTTGCTGCCCGAGAATCTCGGCGGCGGCGAAGCGTCCGGCCATCAGGCCGACGGCGGCGCTTTCGACATAGCCTTCGCAGCCTGTCACTTGCCCTGCAAATCTCAATCGCGGCTGCACTTTCAGGCGCAGTGTGGCGTCGAGCAGTTTCGGGCTGTTGATGAAGGTGTTGCGATGGATGCCGCCGAGCCGCGCGAATTCGGCGTTTTCAAGACCCGGTATCATGCGGAAGATGCGCGACTGCTCGCCATACTTCAGCTTGGTCTGGAAGCCGACGATGTTGTAAAGCGTGCCGAGCGCGTTGTCCTGCCGCAGCTGCACAACGGCCCAGGGGCGGCGCGTCGCGTTCGGGTTTGCAAGGCCGACCGGCTTCATGGGGCCGAAGCGCAGCGTGTCGCGCCCGCGCTCCGCCATCACTTCAATCGGCAGGCAGCCTTCGAAATAGGGCGTGTCTTTTTCCCATTCCTTGAACTCGGTTTTTTCGGCGGCCAGCAGCGCGTCGATGAAGGCGTAATAGTCTTCCTTCGCGTCGAAGCCGCAATTAATGTAGTCCTTGCCCGTGCCGCCCGGCCCCGGCTTGTCGTAGCGCGACTGGAACCACGCTTTTTCCATGTCGATGGATTCTTTAAAAACAATCGGCGCGATCGCGTCGAAAAAGGCGAGGCTGCCTTCGTTGGTCAGGTCGAGCACCGCCTTCGACAGGGCGGGGGAGGTGAGGGGGCCGGTCGCGATAATCACGCTGTCCCATTCGGCGGGCGGCAGACCCGCCACTTCGCCGCGCTCGAAAGTGACCAGCGGATGCGCCTTCAGCCGCGCGGTGACTTCCTGTGAAAACAAATCGCGGTCAACGGCCAAAGCCGAGCCCGCCGGAACTTTGTGCAGGTCGCCTGCCGACATGATGATTGAATCCGCACGGCGCATTTCTTCGTGCAGCAACCCTACGGCGTTGTGTTCATGGTCGTCGGAGCGGAATGAGTTTGAGCAGACCAGCTCGGCGCAGTTGTCGGTCGAATGCGCCTCGGTCATTTTCACGGGGCGCATTTCGTGCAGCACCACAGGCACACCCGCCTGCGCCAGCTGCCACGCCGCTTCCGAACCCGCCATGCCGGCGCCGATGATGTGAACCGCTTTTTTCATGCCTTGTGGATAGCATGAACCGTGCGTTATTTCAATAATAATAGAAAAGCGTTATTTTTTGAACACAGGGCGCTCACCGGGGCAGAGGCTGTTTTCGTATTTGTAGTTTTCGACGGTGTCGATATCGCCCTGCCGCTGGCGCCTTGTTTCGGCGAGGCGTTCGACCATCGGCTTCACGGCGGCCATGACTTCTTGCACGATGCGGTCGGCGTTTTTCTTCGCTTCCTGCTGCGGATACGGCCCCTGCGCGCCAAGGCCGCGCAGATACCACAGGATTTCCATTTTTATTTTCGGGATATATTCCTTGATAAGCTTGAGGTCGGCCGCCACATGGCGCTGTTCGTGCAGCCTTGTGACATGCGAAAGGCAGGGCAGGCTCGAAACTTCCTCGGCGATATAAATATTCGGCTTGTAGGCCAGCTCGAAAGTGACGGTGTCGACATAGAGGCAGGTATTGCCCTGCTGGTCGGCGCGCGCGAGCCAGCTGACTTTATAATTACCGCCGCCCACGCTCGCCTCGGTCATGCCCGCGACGCGCCATTTGCTGTTCTCGGCGTTCACGTGCGTCGCATCGGGATTGCCCCGCATGGCTTTGCCGAGTGCCACGCTCGGGGCGCCGCTGACATAGAGGGGTTTGACAGGCTTGAAAAATACATCTGCTTTCGGCACGAAATCGGGCAGGGGGCAGACGGTCATTTGTGCAAGGATAAACGCCTTTGACAGCAGCAGGGAAAGCGCGGGAGCCGGCATCAGTCCTGCCCCTGGCACAGCGAATTTTCGGCGCGGTAGTTTTCTTCGGTGTCAAACGCTGCCTGACGCTCGCGGCGCACGCGGGCCAGTTCATCGCTGATGGGCTGCGAGTCGGAAATCAGCTGGTCGAGGATCGAGCTTTGCGCTTCCTGCATGCTGTCCATCGAAAACGGCCCCTGCGGCCCGAGCGAGGAAAGATAGCTTTCGAGCCGCTGCCGGAACAGCGGCGTGAAGTCGTTGATGGTTTCAAGGTCGGTGCCCACATGCCGCTGTTCGTGCGCGAAGGTCACGTCATACTGGCATTGCTTGTCGAGGAAATCGGTGGCGACGTAAATGGTGGGCGTATAAATAATGGTCACTTCCACATGCTTCACGCTCAGGCAACCGACGCCGGAGTTGAACTGCTGTACCGTAAACTGCGCGCTGTACGACGTCTGGATATTGCTGAGCGTCAGCCCGCCGAGATGCCAGCCGCTTTCGGTCGAGAGCGTCGAGTCAGGGTTGTTCGCGAAACTCGCCGTCAGCTCGTCCATGCTCATGCTGGTGTCGAGCGGCGGATCGCTTGCTTCGAGGGAGATGTTGACCGTCGGCATGCCGAGGCTCTGGCAGCTGGACATTTGCGCCAGCAGCAGCAGGGAAGCGGAAAGGGATATGGGGTCAAATCCGATCATGGGCACTATTGCACCATATCCGGCGCACCGCGTCAAATCAGCGTTTTTTGCCAAGGCAGGGGCGCATTTCCTGCGCGTAATTCGCGTCGGTGTCAAAAACGGCGTGGCTTTTGATGCGCTCCTGCAGCAGGTCTTCCTCGACCGCGTCCATTTTGGAGTGGATGTCCTGCGCCACCTTTTGCTTTTCGTCTTCCAGCATCCTTTGCGGGAAGGGGCCGCGCACGCCGATAGAACGGGCGGCAGCGCCAAGCTGTTTTTTCAGCGCGGGCAGAAAAGCGGTCGCGACGTCCACATCTGCCTCCGCGTGCCTTTCCTCGTGCGCGACGATGATCCCGATGCCGCAGCCCGAGCTTTTGTAATCGGAGGCGATATAAATCGTGGGTTTGTAAATAATGGCAAGCGTCGCCGCTTTCACGGCAAAGCAGGCCGAATGGCCGGCCGGCTGTATCACCTGCGTGAACTGGGTTTCATAGCTATAGGACATGCTGCCCTGCGTCAGGCCGAGAGTCCTGCGCTTGCGGCCATCCGCACGCGGTGGTTCAAGGGCTTTCAGCCGCCCGATTTCTTTGGCCGTCCGGTTCCTGATATAAACGGGTTCTTCCTCCTTGAGCGTGACATCAATATTTATGCGCGGCTGTTCGAGGCAGGAGGCAAGGCCGGAAAGTCCGGCGAGGATGGCGAAAACCGGCGCTGCGAGCGTCGGTAAAATCACCTGGAGCCGTCATGCTTCGGGAACTGGCCGGGGCAGAGTGCGGTGTCGCGCAGGTAATTGGCCTCGGTGTCGATTTCCGCCTGCCGCTTGCGGCGCAGCTCGACAAGCTCGATCCAGGTCGGTTGCAGCGCCTCGTTTACCTGCTGCATCACGCGCTTTTGCGCCTCGGGGATGCCCGCATTGGGATAAGGCCCTTGCGGGCCGAGATTTTCGGCGATGGCGTAGATTTTCTTTTTCATGTCGGGAATGAAATCGGTGATGGTGCGCACATCGGTCGCCACATGGCGCTTTTCATGCATCAGCGTCGCGCTGTAGCTGCAACCCATGTCCTTGTAGTCGGACGCGATGTAGACGAGGGGGCTATACTGTATTTCGTATTCCAGCTTGCTGACAGTGAAGCAGGTGGTGTCGTTCTTGTAATTCGTGAGCGTGGTGAAGGCCATTTTCGTCTGCGACTGTAGGCCGCTGCCGCTCACCACCGTCACGCCGCTCACCATCCAGTTGCCGTCGGTCGACAAAGTTGAATCGGGGTCGCGGCCGTATTGTGCGGTCAGCTGCTGCGAGGAAAGGTTGGTGATATAGGGGCTGTCGGTACGATCAAGCCGTACATCGACCTCGATGCGTTCCTGCGTGGGGCATCCGGCCATGCCCGCGAGCACCAGCAGCGTCGGCAGCGTCACGGGGTCGAAGAACGGCATGGGAAATCCTTTTCAGGGTTTGATGATGATGTCCGTGCCGGCCTTGACCAGCCCCCACATCTCCATCATGTCCTTGTCGTCGACCGCGATGCAGCCATCCGTCCAGTCGTTCATCTTGTTGTACTTCCAGAACATCCAGAACTTGAAATCGGGCTTGCCGTGGATAAATATCGCACCGCCGGGGCTGACACCCTTGGCCTTGGCGCGTTTTGTATCTTCTGCGTTCGGGTAGGAAACGTGCAGCGAGCGATAATAGCCGCTTTTGCCGTTGCGTGAATCGATTTTGTATTTTCCCTCGGGCGTGCGGCTGTCGCCTTCCTGCTGCTTGGGGCCGACGGGGTTGCGACCGAGCGCGATGTGGTAAGTGCGTACGACATTATTATCGGCGTCGAGCAGGAACATGCGGCGCTGGCGCTTGCGTACTTCCACAAGGGTCACTTCCTTGTTCGATTGCGGCTTTTCTTTTTCAACTTCGACCGCTTTTGGCGCAGGCGTTGCAGGTTTGGTTCCGGCGGCCAGCGCGGGAGCTGCGAACAGGGCGAGGGACAGGAG
>JAYUPV010000406.1:0-12750 GCA_043759865.1 Alphaproteobacteria bacterium
TCCCTAACTGTCATTCTGAGCGAAGCGAAGAATCTCCCTTTTCTTTTTTTCCGCCAGGAGAGATTCTTCGCTTCGCTCAGAATGACAATGACTGCATGATCGCCCGGCCTTTCACCAGAGGACTGTTGTTAGGCGAATATAGCAAAACGCTTTATTCCCAGTACCATACCCCGCTAAAACAATATTGACATAACATCGGCGGCTCATTATTATGCTTACTATGCGCATAGGTGAGGATTACGCAGAAGAACTTCACACCATCAATGCGGCCTATCGTGGCGGCAGGCAGGGTTTTCGCACAACCGAAGTTTGCTGCGCCGATGTGTTCGGCAGGAAAATTTCTTTCAGCAAACATCACGATGTTCCCCTCGAAATGGCGCGGTTGATGGATGTGTTTGCGGCGGAATTCGACAGCACAGACGACATCCCCGCCATCGCCCTGTGCTTCGCGCGGTTTTTCTATGCCTTTATCGCCATTCACCCTTTCCGCGACGCGAACCGCCGTACGGCGTTTGCCTTCATGGAAAACCGCTCGCGTGAAAAATCATGCGACATACATTCGATCAATGTGCTGCGGCGCGTGCTGCTCGAGGGCGACGTCGCTGCGGAAATGCAGAAACTCCGGAGCCTCTTTATAACAATGCTGAAACCCCAACTGTAAGGTGACGTCATGATACCGAAGAGAGACATCAATCTTTCGAGCAAGCTCGATTCAGTCCTGAACTACAACGACCCGCGCCTGACCGACAGGAAATTTGAAAAAGCATTGGTGCGGTCGGTGTATAGCAGCATCGTTTCCTCCTGGACATACGGCACGGACGACGCGGGCGCCTATGACCGCGCGAAAGAAGTCGCGCAGCGGCGTGTCGAGCAAGCGATTGCGGCAAACGGCATCGCCAACCGCGACAAGGTTTGCAGCGCCCTTTTCAACCCCAAGGCCGCCCCGGCCAAAGCGCCAGAGGCCCCGAAGCCCAGGCGCCCGCGCGCGCCCACGGGCGGCAACAAAAAGAAAGCGCCTTCATAGCGGCGCTCCCCTTTTCTTTTTTGTCGAACCGCGCCAGAGTGGTATGAAACCCCTTGTGAATGGAGCGTTCAGTGCCACTACTCGTATATTTTGCAATTCTGGGCGTGGCCGGTATGCATCTGGCGCATTTTTATCCGCTGCTGCCGGAAAAAATTGCCACGCATTTCGACATTAACGATACGCCCAACGGCTGGATGACAAGGGACGGATTTGCACAGTTCTATATCGGCTTTCTCGCCTTCACCGCTGGCGTTTTTTTGGGCACTGCGGGGCTGGTCGCGAAATTGCCGAAGCTGGTGAACATTCCGAACAAAAATTACTGGATGGCACCGGAGCGACAGGCGGCCTCGATCTCGGGCTTAAGGCGCGCCATGACCTGCCTTGGGGCATTCATCGGACTCGGAATCATCGCGGTCCACCATCTTGTCATCGCGACCTGCCTCAAGGACAAGCCTGTGCTGGATAACAGCGCGTTTTTTGTCTGTGTCGGGGCTCTCATCGCCGGTATTCTCGGCTTTACACTCTGGAGCTATCTCCGCTTCCGCAAACCCTCCCCGTCAGCATAGGCCGTATCATCATGCATATCCGGGCATTTTTCTACGGAGTCCTGCTGTTATTACTGCCCGGCACGGCCCATGCACACGGCCCGGGAAACGAGACGGGCATCATACTTATCGTTTTTGTAGCAGCCGTTATTTCCGGCATCCTCTGGCTGTTCTCTAAAAAAGGCCCGAAGAAGCCAGCAACAAAACGCGAAAAAATGTTGAAATGGCTGTTAGCAGGGGTGATTGTCCTGCTCTGGGCGCTGTTTTACACGAAGGCGCGGGTTATCCGCTAATCAGGGTTGCGGCGCGGGGCGTTTTTTCGACGCGGGATTTTCGCTAAGCCCGACGGCTTCCATGAATTTCTTTTTCAGTTTGCCGAGTTTGGTGTGTTCCTTGCGGAACTCCGGCGTTTCGGGGTCTACCTTCACGCCAGCGGGGTCGTATTTGTCCCACAGCCTGTTGCGGAATTTATTGTCGGGGTCGTATTTGCGTTTCAGGGCGAAGAATTCTTCGGAGCGCGGATAGGCTTGCTTGAACTGTTCTTCCGTCTGGTGCATCTGGTAGGGCAGATAATATGTGCCGTTTGATTCCAGCACCGCATCGGTCAGCTCGCGTGTCCAGTTGCCGACTTCCTGCCGCGCGCCTTCATTCACCCATTGTTTGTAATACAGGACAAAGGCGAAAACATCGCCCTGCTGCGCCCATGCCATGACCGAGCCGGGGTCTTGCTCGGCGTGGCGGATGGAAACATTGAGGGCGTTGACGTCGTTCTTTTTCAAAATCGCCGTCATTTTCGGCATGAATTCATCGAGCTTATCCGCCGGAACAAAATATTCCTGCAGCGCGAATGTCGTCATGCTGCGGGTGGAAGGCTCTAATTCTTCCACATAGCGGCTCGCCTCGTAATTGCGCGGCACGACTTCGCTGGTCTTGAAGCGGATTTTATCGTCCACCGCCGGACGCAGCTTGTTCACGCCCGGTATTTGCGTCATGGCGAAAATGCTCAGGTATTCGGCAAGGTAGACTTCCTTTTTCGGGCGCAGGCGGTCGGGCACGGTCGTGGCTTTGTCGGTTTTCGTGAAGGTGACGGCGGTGATGGTTTCGTAGTCGGGCGGGTAGAAATCGCCGTTGTGGAACACCACGTCTTTGTTGTCTTTTATGTTTTCGTCAAAAAATTTCGCGTAATCGGCGCGGGGCATCTTTACCACGCTGCGTTCGACATTTACGTTGTCGGCGAGATTCAGCGTCGCCTCGACAATCACGCCAAGACCGCCATAGCCGCCGATAGCGCCGTAGAACAATTCCTTGTTTTCCGTCGGGCTGGCGGTTTTCAATTCGCCATCCGCCGTCACAACCTTTATTTCCTTCACCGATTTGATAACCGGCCCCTGCCCGATATAGCGCCCATGCGCGTTGACGCTGAGCGCGCCGCCGACAGTGAAGTTGGCATAGCTTTGCATGATGCTGACGGACAGATCATCCGCATCAATCGCGCCGATGATTTTCTGCCAGCTCGCGCCTGTCTGCACGGTGATTTCTTTTTTGTCTTTATCGTATCCCGCAATGCCGTCCAGCCCCGTCATGTCGATGAACAGCGTGCCGTCGGTCGCGATCTGCCCGCCCATCGAATACCGCCCGCCGCCAATGGAAAGGGGGCCGTCATGCGACTTGATGATTTTCTGCAATTCTTTGACGGTCGCAGGGCGCACGCTCTCGCGCACCTCGATGGGGTTCAGCTTTGTGACGTCGTTGACGGTCTGGGATTTGTTTTTCTTCATGGTGGGTGGAATAATATGGGAAATAAAGCCCGTTGTCAACGTTATAAACCCGCTGATTTCCCAATGATTTAACACGGAAAAATAGACATCCGCCCCCCTCTCCTATATAAAGAAGTGCAATCATGTTTCCTTCAAAGGAGCGATTGCTGATGGCCAAGAAACCCGCCCCCAAATCCAAAATCTCCGACAAAATCCGCGCCAGCGTCGGCCTGACGTTTGACGACGTGTTGCTGCTGCCGTGCGCATCGGAAATCCAGCCGCTCGACGCGGACACCTCGACTCGCATCACGCAGAACATCAAGCTCAACATCCCCCTCGTCTCGGCCGCCATGGACACAGTGACGGAGGCGGAAGCGGCGATTGCGATGGCGCAGGCGGGCGGCATGGGCATCATCCACCGCAACATGGAAGCAGCCGAACAGGCCGAACAAGTGCGGCGCGTGAAGCGGTATGAATCGGGCATGGTCTTGAACCCCATCACCATCCACCCCGACGCGCCGCTGGCCGAGGCTCTCGACCTCATGAAACGTTTCCGCATTTCGGGCGTGCCGGTGACCAAGGCGAATGGCAAGCTGGTGGGCATCTTGACCAACCGCGACGTGCGCTTCGCCGAAAACCCGAAACAGCCGATTAAAGAACTGATGACCTCGGAGAACCTTATCAAGGTTTACAACAAGGTCGATAAATCAAAAGCCAAGAAACTGCTGCACCAGCACCGCATTGAAAAACTGCTGGTGGTGGATGACGACGACCGCTGCATCGGGCTTGTGACCGTGAAAGACATCGAAAAAGCCCAGCTTCACCCCACCGCCTGCAAGGACGATAACGGGTCTTTGCGCGTTGGTGCCGCCATCGGCACGGGCGAGGCCAATTTCTCCCGCGCGCAGGCGCTGATTGATGCGGATATCGATTTGATTGTGGTTGATACCGCGCACGGGCATTCGAAAAACGTTATCGACATGGTGAAAAAACTCCGCCGCCACAACAACCGCGTGCAAATCGTCGCCGGCAATATCGCGACCGGCGACGCGGCGAAGGCGCTGATCGATGCGGGCGTGGATAGCTTGAAAGTCGGCATCGGCCCCGGTTCCATCTGCACCACGCGCATTGTCGCGGGTGTCGGCGTGCCGCAGCTGACCGCCGTCATGGATGTGGCCGAAGCCGCATCGCGCCACGGCATCCCCGTTATCGCCGATGGCGGCATACGTTCATCCGGCGACCTCGCGAAAGCGGTTGCTGCCGGTGCCGATTGCGTGATGATGGGCGGCATTTTCGCAGGCACAGACGAAGCGCCCGGCGAAATCATCCTCTATCAAGGACGCTCCTACAAAGAATATCGCGGCATGGGCTCGGTCGGCGCCATGGTGCGCGGCTCGGCGGAACGCTACAGCCAAGGCTCGGTCAAAGAATCGCAAAAACTCGTGCCCGAAGGCATCGAAGGCCGCGTGCCCGCCAAAGGCCCGATCAACAACGTCATCCACCAGATGGTCGGTGGCCTCCGCGCCGCCATGGGCTATACCGGCTGCAAAACCGTGGCCGAGATGAAGGACAAAGCCAAATTCATCCGCATGACGGGCGCGGGCTATCGCGAAAGCCATGTCCACGACGTGACCATCACCAAGGAAGCGCCGAATTACCGGTCTGAAAATTGATGCATAAAAATGCGTTTAATATCAATGCGTTAAACATTTATTTGACATAATGCGACATCTACTTTATAGTCTCTCCAGCCCAAAAACAGGAGAGCGCCAAATGGAATTCAACGCAGCATCCAAGCCCGAAAAATTCGTGAAGTTCGGCGACCTGCTCCCGCCCTGGATGCAGGAGCATGTGAACCCGCAGCTGGAAGCGCTGATAGGCTCCGGCAAGATCGACGAAGCACAGACGCTCGCCACCTCGGCAGGGAAGGCTTTGGAAGAACTGGCCGAGGATCTGCTGAACGCAGCAACAAGCAAGGCTGCCCCCGCCAATGCCGGTAAATCCCGCGCCTATGTCGATACAAAAGAAGACTTCGATTTCAGCAATATCTGGCAGCACGTCATCGTGAACGTGAATGACCCCGCAGTTGCAAAAGCCGTGAACGCCGTTGCCGAAGCGGCAGAGAGCATCGAATCCGGCCAGAAACAAAAACTGGTAAAGGGATTCGCCGATGCCGCCGCCGCTGCGGAAAAAATCGACGTCACCGCGCCTGATTCCACCGCGCGCGATTTTGTTGCAGTATTCCGCGAGAAAAACCCCTACCGCGTGCAGGATATCCGCCGCAAACCGGGGCTCTCAAATTAATTATTGACTCCCTCACCACTTCCATAATATAACTCCCCCATTGGGGAGTAGCCTCCACAACCTCCCGGTGGGATGAAGCCAACATACTTGGACCCGAAAGGGTACATGGTTTCATCAGCGGATCTTCTCCGCTTGGCAAGACCAGTACAGTGCGAGAGCCTCCCGGCTTGTTTCGCGGCTGTACGGTCATGCAAAGCCGGGCGGAGACAACAAGATGCCGCTTCTTTCAACTGCAATACTGACCTTCAGCATGTCGACCGACGCCTTTGCCGTGTCGCTTGGCAAGGGTGCGCGCCTGCAAAAGCCGCGCCTCTCCGAAGCGCTGCGCACCGGCGCGATTTTCGGCACGGTCGAGGGCCTCACCCCCGTTATCGGCTGGTGCATCGGGCTTGCCGCCAGCGCCTATATCGCGGCCATCGACCACTGGATCGCGTTTATCGTTCTCGGCGGCATCGGGCTTAAAATGATTTTTGAAGGTATACAGGCGGAGACGGGCGAAGAAAAACCCGCGAGCAACAGCTTCGCGCGCCTTGCGCTCACCGCGCTTGGCACCAGCATCGATTCAATGGCGGTGGGCGTCAGCCTGTCCATCCTCGGCACGCATATCGGCGTGACGGCGGCGGCCATCGGCTTTGCGACTTTCACCATGGTCACCATCGGAGTCATGACCGGGCAGTATATCGGCAGCAAATTCGGCAAAGTGGCCGAGCTGTGCGGCGGCGCAGCGCTGATCTTCCTCGGCACCAAGACGCTGCTGGAACATTTGGGATATTTGTAGACTGAATTCTGCGCAAAGCGCGGATAGGGCGGGAGCGTTTGGACGAGACGCTTCCTCCCACTTTTTTTTCTAACAGCTGAAATCGAGCGATTTCGTTTTCACGACCGTCATGCCGCTGCCCTTTACGACATGGCCGATCTTCCAGAACGGCGTTTTCAGCGCGTTTAGCTTTGCCGCCAGTTTGTCAGGCTCAGCTGTTGCGAACACAAAACCGATGCCCATGTTGAAAGTGCGGTAGAGGTCGGCACCATCAAGACCGGAGCGTCTCACAAGTTCGCCAAAAACAGGGGGAATTTCATCGAGCGACGGCAAAAAATCAACCGAAAAATCAAAACCCATATTGATGCGCGGTATATTTTCGAGGCCCCCGCCCGTGATATGCGCCATGCCCTTGACCAGTGATTGCACCTCTTTCACCACGTTCCAGTAAATGCGCGTGGGGGTGAGCGCCTCGGCCAGTAAATCCTTTTCCGCCTCCTTCACCAGCTTGCGCACCAGCGAATAGCCGTTGGAATGGATGCCCGAGGACGGAAGAGCGATCAGCGTGTCGCCCTCTTTCACTTTCGATCCGTCAATAAGGTCTTTTTGCATCACTTCGCCGACAGCGAAACCGGCAAGGTCGTATTCCCCTGCCCCGTAAACGCCGGGCATTTCCGCCGTCTCGCCGCCAATCAGCGCGGCTTCGGATTGTTTGCAGCCCTCGACCACACCGTTAATAATCTGCTCGGCCACATGCAATTCAAGTTTGCCTGTCGCAAGGTAATCGAGGAACAACAGCGGCCGCGCGCCGGTGCAAATAATATCGTTCACGCACATGGCGACAAGGTCGATGCCGATGGTGTCGTGCTTGTCCAGCATCTGGGCGATTTTCACTTTGGTGCCGCAGCCGTCGGTGCCGGTCGCCAGCAGCTTGTCTTCGGTTATTTTATACAGCGCCGCAAAACCGCCCACGCCCGACACAACCCGGTCGCCATAGGTGGAGCGCACCTTTGACTTGATGCGCTCGACAAATTCGTCGCCGCGCTCGATATCGACGCCGGCGTCTTTGTAGGTGATTTTTTGCGCTTGGGTCATTTTCAATCCTCAATGCCTGAAGTGGCGGCGCCCCGTAAACGTCATCGCGATGTCAGAGTCATTGCACGCCGCAATAACTTCCTTGTCCTTCACGCTGCCACCCGGCTGCACGATGTAGCGGATGCCTGCCGCAGCCGCCACGCCGATATTGTCGGGGAAAGGGAAGAACGCGTCGGAGACCAGCACGGCCTCCGCCAGTTCCTTGTGCCCGTTTTCATGCGCTTTCTCGACCGCCTGTTTCATGCTGACAAGGCGGTTGGGGTTGCCCATGCCCGCGCCGATCATGCTGAAACCTTTGTCGTTGACGGAGAAAATGCCGATGGCATTGCTCTTCAGGTGCTTGCAAGCCATGACGCCAAACCGCGCCAGTTCCGCGCGCTCGGGCGAGAAAGGGCGGCTGGTCATCGGCTTGAAATCGGCATCCGCGCCTTCGTCTTCCTGCTGCACAACCCAGCCGCCGGAAATGGAACGCACCATCAGCGATTTTTCCGCGCCGGTATAGGTGGCAAGAGCCAGCAGGCGCAAATTTGGTTTGGCGGCGAAAACTTTTTTCGCTTCCTCGCTGTAAGACGGCGCGACGATGACCTCGACAAATTTCGTGCCGAGCCATTTCGCCACATCTTCACCGACTTCCTTGTTGAAACAAAGGATGCCGCCAAAGCTCGAAATCGGGTCGCCCGCCCAGGCTTGTTCAAGCGCCTCGATCGGCGTCTTGCCAAGCGCAAGGCCGCAGGGGCTGAGGTGCTTGATGATTGAAACAGCGGCAGGGTATTCCTTGACACCAAGCGCCGAAATATCTCCGCAGCTGCGCCATGCCGCATCGGCATCAAGCAGGTTGTTATACGAAAGCTCCTTGCCCTGCAGCGGCTCCGCGCCCGCAAGCCCCGCGTTGAACGGGTCGGCATGCACCCATGATTTCTGGTGCGGGTTTTCGCCATAGCGGAGCGCCTTGCCCGTTTTGGTGGGGATGGCGATGGTGCGCTGTTCTTCCGCCCATTCCGCTTCCATTCGCGACGCGATAAGCGCGTCGTATTCCGCCGTGTGACGGAAAGCGGCAAGCGCCAGTTTCGCGCGCGTCTCGGCGCGTATGCTGCCGCCTGTTTCGTTCAGGTCGCGGATGATGATGCCGTATTGCGAAGGTTCCGTCACCACGGCGACGGAGGCGTAGTTTTTGGCGGCGGCGCGTATCATGGTCGGCCCCCCGACATCGATGTTCTCGATAATTTCCGCCCAGTCCTTGCTTTTCTTCGCCGTCGCCTCGAACGGGTAGAGGTTGCAAATAACGAGGTCGATGGGCTGGATTTTCAACTCATTCGCCTGCTTGATATCCTCCGCATGGTCGCGGCGGAACAACAGCGCGGATGAAATCTGGAAGCTCAGCGTTTTCATGCGCCCGCCGAAGGCCTCGGGGTTGCCGGTCACTTTTTCGACCGGGGTAAAAGAGATGCCGAGTCCCAGCAAAAACTTGCCCGTGCCTCCGGAGGAGATAATCTCCACCTTTTTGTCGGCAAGTTTGCGCGCAAGTTCTTCAAGGCCCGCTTTGTCGCTGACGCTGATTAGCGCCCTTTTGACTTCAACCTGTCCGCCGCTCATATTTGCTCTCCTCGCCTTGCATGATACGCATGATATTGGCGAAAATCAGCGCGCCATCGCCTTTGTCGGCGACATCGCCGCCATTATTTCTTCCGGTGTGACTGCCGGTATTTTTATATGTTTCGCCGAACATGAACGCCTCAGGGTGCGGCATCAGCCCCAGCACCATCCCGCTCGGGTCGGTCAGCGCAGCGATGCGCTTGTACGAGCCGTTCACGTCTTCGGTATAGGTCAGCGGCACAAGGCCCTGCTGCATCAGCGCCGTATAATGCTTTTCTTCCTCGCCATTTTTAAAGGCAATGCGGCCCTCGCCGTGGCGAATGGGCAGCTCGATGGTTTTTTTCTCGAGGCCTTGTGTCCACAGGCACACGCTTTTCGCATCCACATTCAAGCCCACCCAGCGGTTGATGAAGCCGCCCTGCTCGTTCGCCGCGAGCGCAAGAATGCGCGCGTCGGCAGCAGGGTAAGGCAGCAGGCCCAGTTTCACCAGCACCTGAAAACCGTTGCAGATACCAATGACGGGCTTTTTGGCCTCGACCATCTTGAAAAATTTATCGCCGAGCTTGTGGCGAATTTTAAGCGCGAGAATCTGCCCGCTGCCCAGTTCATCACCGAACGAAAAGCCGCCGGGGATGGCAAGGCCGTCCGCCGTTTTCAGCATTTCAGGCGCAGCGATAAGATCGTTCACATGCACGATTTTCGATTGCGCGCCCGAATAGTCGAGCGCGAAAGCCGTTTCCCGTTCGCAGTTGATGCCGTCACCCGAGAGGACAATAAATAAGGGCTTCTGTTTCATTTTAAAAACCCTTCTTCCATGCGGAAACAATATCGACAAGCGCGATGCTGGCCTGCCCCGCGATTTCGAGGCTCTCGACGGGCGTGACATGGCCGAGCAGGCTGAACGCGCCGTCCCTGAACGCCGCTTCGAAAACCGCTTTTTGCGCGGGCGCGACGCTGACCACAATGCGGCCTGCGCCTTCGCTGAACAGCACATCGGCAGCATTGCTGATGTTGAGCGCTGCGCCCATGCGTCCACCGACCATGCTTTCGGCAATAGCGACCAGCAAGCCGCCTTCGGAAACGTCATGCGCCGATCGTATGCAGCCGGTTTTCAGCGCCGCGTGGAACTTGCGGTAGAGCGCAAGATTGCGCGCGAGGTTGATGGAGGGGCCCGCGTCTTCCGGTGTCGTGAAAGCCTCGGCATATTCCGAACCGGCAAGCCCCTGCGCCGATTTTTCGCCGAGCAGGTAAATCAGGTCGCCCGCGCTGCGGAATGCGCTGCCGACCGATGTTCCCATCGTGACTTTCGCCATCGCCGTGACCATCAGCGTCGGCAGGCAGCTGATATTGATGTCGCTGCCACGCGCGTCTTTGCCACGGAAATCGTTTTTCATGCTGTCTTTGCCGCTGACAAGCGGCGCGCCATAGGCTTTGCAGATATCGTAGAGGCCTTGGCAGGTGCGCACCAGTTGGCCGAGTTTGTACGCGCCTTCCGGATTTTTTTGCGAGACAACAGGGTCGGGCCAGCAGAAATTGTCGAGCAGGCAAAGCGTGTCAGGGTCGCCTCCTGCTGTCACCACGTTACGCACGGCTTCGTCTACCGCGAATTGCGCCATGCGGTAGGGGTCGACAGGCGACAGGCGCGGCGCCATGCCGCAGCCGACCGCCACGCCGTTTTCGCTTCCGCCGCCATGCGGCTGCAGCCAGATAACACCCGCATCGGACGGGCCATCGGCCTTCGCGCCCGCGAAAGGTTTCACATGCGTCGCGGCTTGGACCTCATGGTCATAGGCGCGCACCCATTTTTCCTTCGAGGTGATGTTGGGCGATTGCAGCAGCTTCAAAAGCGCTGCGGCTGTATCGGGCGCGGGGTGGCGCTTTGCTTTCAGCTCCGTCGTCGCCGACCAGTTGACACGCGCTTTCGGCCCCGACCATTCGGCCTTCAAGCGCATCTGCGGCAAGGAATTGTGCAGGAAATGCAGGTCGAGCGCGCCGGTCAGCGCGTCCTTATAATATACATCCAGCTTCCCGCTGTCGTTGAACGCGCCAATATTGCTGGCGGAAACGCCGCGACGTGCGGCGAGGTCGAGGAAGGCTTTGACGTTCGCTTCAGGCACGGCGACGGTCATGCGTTCCTGGCTTTCCGACACCATCAATTCCCACGGGCTGAGGCCGGGGTATTTGACGGGGCAAAGCGCGAGGTCAAGCGTCGCGCCGCCCGACATCTGCGCCATTTCGCCGACGCTGGACGACAACCCGCCCGCGCCGTTATCGGTGATGGCGGCATACAATCCGGCATCGCGTGCTTCCAAAAGGAAATCTGCCATGCGTTTTTGCGTGAGAGGATCGCCGATTTGTACCGCTGTCGCGGGCGCGTTTTCGTCGAGTTCCAAAGAACTAAAGGTCGCGCCGTGGATGCCGTCTGCGCCGATTGCGCCGCCGACCATGACGATGCGGTCGCCGACGGATAACTTTTTCTCAGCCGAGGGGCGGCCGTCGGGCAATACGGGCGGCAGCACGCCGACGGTGCCGACGAACACAAGCGGCTTGCCTGCATAGTCGCGGTCAAAGAAGAACGCGCCGTTGACGGTCGGGATGCCGCTTTTGTTGCCGCCGTCCTCGACGCCTTTGTGGACGCCTTCCAAAATGCGGCGCGGGGGTTTTGGCCCGACAGGCATGAATTGTTCTTCGCCTGTGGCAGGCATGCTGGGCGGGGCGAAGCAGAACACGTCGCTGTTCGCGATGGGCCGCGCGCCAAGGCCGCAGCCGAGAATGTCGCGGTTCACGCCGAGGATGCCAGTGAGCGCGCCGCCGTAGGGGTCGAGCGCCGAGGGGCTGTTATGCGTTTCGACCTTGATGCACAGGTCGATTTTATCGTCAAAACGCACGATGCCCGCATTGTCGCTGAAAACGGAGATGAGCCACGGCAGTTTGCGTTCCTGCTCGATTTCCTTGGTCGCGCGCTTGATGTAGGTTTTATAAAGGCTGTCGACTTGTTCCACCTTGCCGTCCGCGCCGGTGAAATCGATTTTTGCGGCGAAAATCTTGTGCTTGCAATGTTCGCTCCATGTTTGGGCAAACACCTCAATCTCAACATCTGTCGGGTCTTTGGGCAGCCCCCGTTTCGCGCGCGCTGCAACAACGCCCGCATCGCGGTAATGGTCGCGGATGTGCTGCAATTCGGGCAGCGTCATGGCGAGGAAGCGGTCTTTGCTGAGTTTTTCCAAGCCCGCATCGTCAAGCTCCAGCGAAACGGTTTCGGGTTTCGGCGGATGGGTGAAAACGGTTTTCGGCAGCTTCACGGCATCAAAGCGTTTCAACGCAAGAAATTCGGCATAGGACCAGACGTCGATTTTCTGGATAAGCTCGTTCGCCAGCAATTCACGTGCGACTTTTTTTGCGCCAGCCACATCGACGCCGCCGAACAGGAAATACAAACTGCCGCTTGCCACATCGGCCTCGAGGCCGGTGAGCGCCAGCGCTTCTTCGGCCGAGCGGGCGGGGTTGTCGGTCACGCCGGGGCGGTAGGTGATTTCGGCGACAAAGGCGGGCGCCGCCTTGAAGTCGTAAACGGCTGCGCCCAGCTGCACGCGGCACAGCACGGGGTCGGCGAAAACCTTGCCGATATGCGACTGCATGTCGGCAGCCGTGGCGAGCGGCGCGATTTTATAGACT
>JAYUPV010000407.1:0-11166 GCA_043759865.1 Alphaproteobacteria bacterium
AATCAAAAAACGCGACCATGGCGGCCATGGTCGAGATCACCTATCCGCTGTTCACCGCGCTGTTCGCCTATCTTATCTTCAAGGAACTGCAGGTGAATGCGGGCGTGCTGGCGGGTGCGGCGCTGGTGTTGACGGGCGTCGGCTGCATTTATTATTTCGGCAAAAACCTCTAGGAGTCTAAAACATGTTCAGTCTTTCCGGCAAAAAAGCCCTTGTCACGGGCGCATCGGGCGGCATCGGCGGCGCGATTGCAAAGGCGCTGCATGCACAGGGCGCGGATGTCAGCCTTTCGGGCCGCAATGTGGAGGCGTTGGAAAAACTGGCCGCCGAAATCGGCGACCGCTGTCATGTGTTGCCGGGTGATCTTGGCACGGCGGAAGCGGCCGACGCGCTCATCAAGTCTGCTGAAGAAAAAATGGGTCAGGTCGATATTCTTGTGAACAATGCGGGGCTGACGAAAGACGGGCTTTTCATGCGCATGAAAGACGAAGACTGGCAGGTGGTACAGGACGTGAACCTGACCGCGCCCTTCCGCCTTATCCGCGCCGCCGTGCGCGGCATGATGAAACGCCGCTTTGGCCGCATCATCAACATCACCTCGGTCGTCGGCGTGACGGGCAACCCCGGGCAGGCGAATTACTGCGCGTCAAAAGCCGGCATGATCGGCATGAGCAAGTCGATGGCGGCGGAAGTCGCATCACGCGGCATCACCGTCAACTGCGTCGCCCCAGGATTTATTGCGACCGCCATGACCGAAGCGCTGAACGAAGAACAAAAAGCAAAAATCAACGCGACCATCCCCGCAGGCGCGATGGGCACCTCGGAAGACATCGCCACCTCGGTCGTCTATCTCGCCTCCGACGAAGCGAAATACGTGACAGGCCAGACCCTGCATGTGAACGGCGGGATGGCGATGATATGATGAACGACACCATCCTGCTCGTCGACTACCAGAATGTCCGCGATTCAGGACTCAGCGACCTGCCGGAACACCGGCGGCTACTGCTGTTTGTCGGCAAGGGGCAGAAGCCAAAAGCGACATTCATCGAGGCCGCGATGAAGCGCGGCGTGCGCATCGACCTCGTACCCGTGATGGAAGAAGGCAACAACAACCTCGACTTCCACCTCGCCTTTTACCTCGGGCGGCTATTGATGGAGGAGCCCTATGGGGAATTCCTTATCGTGTCGAACGACCGCGATTTCGAGCCGCTGGTGCGGCACATGCAAAGCCTCGGCGTTTCCTGCGAGCGCCACGGCACGCTGAAGCAGCCCCCGAAGGCCGCCCTTCCAAGGTCGAAACCCCCAGCACCTTCGGTGCCGACAAAATCCACCCCATCCGCGCAGAAAGCACCGGAGAGAAAAACCGCTTCAAAACTCGACGATTATTCGCAAGAGACTATCTCCCTTTTGGAGAATGAAACCTCAGATAAACGTCCTGACACAAGGAAAAAGCTTCTCGAGTATATAGTCGAAGTAGTAAAAACCAATTCTTCCTTTGCGGGGCAGATTGCGGCGAAATTGGAAAAAACAAAAGTAATAAAAATAGATAAAGGCCAAGTAGCTTATTACTTAAAGAAATCCCCATGAAGCGCGTCACCTTCGTCACCCTCGGCGTGAAAGACCATCTTGCGGCGCGGAAGTTTTATAAATCGCTGTTCGGCTGGAAGCAACTGACCAACAGCAACAAGGACGTCACCTTTTTCGATCAAGGCGGCTGGTTGCTGGCGGTGTGGTCGCGGGATGAACTGGCGAAGGACGGCAGGGTGAAAGATACCGGCGCATCTTTCGCGGGCATTGCGCTGGCGCACAACGTGGATAAAAAAGCCGATGTTGCGAAGTTTCTGAAACGCGCGGCGAAGCTGGGCGCAAAAATAACCAAACCGGCCGAGGATGTTTTCTGGGGCGGGCATTCGGGCTATTTCACCGCTCCCGACGGGCATTTGTGGGAAGTGGCGTGGAACCCGTTTATGCCGAACAAAAAAGACGGGCGCTTAAATCTCGCGAAGTTACAAGCGAAGTAACTATTCGTCGTCACCCATATCAAGGCTGTCGCTGCTGCCCCCGCCCGAATCTCCGCGCTGGTCGACATACGACTTGCAGCCCTTGATAAATTCTTCGGAGGCTTCGGCGCGGTCTTCGCATTCGTCTTCGTCGGTGACGCGGTTTTGCGAAGCCCATGTGTAGCCCGCTTTCTGGCCGGAACAATCGCCTTCGCAATCGGTGCCGGAAAATCCTTCATCGGCGCGCGCCTGACTTATTCCCGCTATCATGCCTGCCAAAACAAGTGCCGCCAGATATCCGCGCATGGGCTTTCCTCCGTCCATCAAACTACATTCCTTATTATATCATGGCAGGATTAATCAAAAAATTTGTGGGTAATATATTGATTCCAAAAGCCTTTTTATACGCCTGTCTAAAAAAGCCCGATAAGGCTGGCTTTTGGCTGGAAACCGTCCTATTTTGCATTACGTAAATGCCTGTTTTGAATGTTTGCAAAGCAGCAATAGTGTGATAATTACACCTTCACACTGAAGTTAGTGATCAAGTTTTAACGTAACCGAACGAGGAAACCGATATGAGCAACATCAACGAACGCGTCAAGAAAATCGTGGTCGAACATCTGGGCGTCGACGGCGCAAAAGTGACCGACAACGCGAGCTTCATCGACGACCTCGGCGCTGACAGCCTCGACACCGTCGAGTTGGTCATGGCTTTCGAAGAAGAATTTGGCATTGAAATTCCCGATGACGCGGCTGAAAAAATCCAGACCGTCAAAGACGCGATTTCTTTCATCCAGCAAAACGCGAAAGCCGCTTAACCGCGGTTTACTTCCGAATTAAAATGGCCCCGGCTCTGTTTTCAACGGATCGGGGCCATTTTTCTACTTCCCCCTTTATGGAGTCCTGATGCGGCGCGTTGTCGTCACCGGTATGGGAATTGTCAGCCCGCTTGGTATCGGGCTCGATCACAACTGGCAGCAATTGACCGCCGGTAAATCGGGCTTGCGTAAAATTACCGCGTTTGACGCGTCCGACCTGCCAGCCCAGGTGGCAGGCGAAGTGCCGCGCAAAACCGAAACCGACACCGCCCCCCACTTCCTCGACCTTGGCAAGTATATCGAGCACAAGGAACAGAAGAAGATGGACCTGTTCATCCAGTACGGGTATGCCGCTGCGGTGGATGCGGTCGAGGACAGCGGCTGGAAACCCGCAAACGACGAAGAGCAATGCCGCACCGGCGTTCTCATCGGCTCGGGCATCGGCGGGCTTATCAATATTCAAGACACCTCCATCATGATGGCGGAAAAAGGGCCACGGCGCATTTCGCCGTTCTTTATCCCCTCCTCGCTTATCAACCTGACATCGGGGCAAGTGTCCATCCGCTACGGATTCAAAGGCCCGAACCATGCAGTTGTCACGGCCTGCGCGACGGGCAGCCACGCGATCGGCGATGCCGCGCGGCTTATCATGCTCGACGATGCCGATGTGATGGTGGCCGGCGGCTCCGAAGCTGCGATCTGCCGCGTGGGTGTGGGTGGTTTTGCCGCCTGCCGAGCGCTGTCGACCGGCTATAACGACACGCCCGAGCGCGCTTCGCGCCCCTTCGACAAAGGGCGTGACGGTTTTGTTATCGCCGAAGGCGGCGGTGTGGTGGTACTGGAAGAATACGAGCACGCAAAAAAACGCGGCGCAAAAATTTATGCCGAAGTCATCGGCTACGGTCTTTCCGGCGACGCTTACCACGTGACATCCCCCGCCGAAGACGGCAATGGCGGTTTCCGCGCCATGCAGGCCGCACTGAAACGCGCGCAAGTGAATCCGTCCGATGTCAGCTACATCAACGCCCACGGCACTTCCACGCCGCTCGGCGACGATATCGAACTTGGCGCGACCAAACGTCTGTTCGGCGATGCGATTAAAAACATCAGCATTTCCTCGACCAAATCCGCCATCGGGCATTTGCTGGGTGCTGCGGGCGCGGTCGAGGCTATTTTCAGCGTCATGGCCATCAAGACCGGCATCGTGCCGCCGACGCTGAACCTCGACGACCCGTCCGACGTGGCGGCAGGGCTCGACCTTGTGCCGCACAAGGCAAAAGAGCGCAAGGTTGATGTCGTTCTTTCCAATTCTTTCGGTTTCGGCGGCACCAACGCCAGCCTTGTTTTCAGGAAAGTTTAACCCTCCGATGAAAGCCTTTTTCAAGTTCGCCTTCACCTTCCTGCTGATCGCGGGTATCGGCTGCGGCGCGGTCGGCTGGTTTTACCTGAACGGCGAACTTTCCGGGCCTGGCCCGCTTGAAAAAGCAAAAACGATTTACATCGCTCCCGGCTCGGTCGGGCAGATCGGCGAAACGCTGCTGACAGAAGGCGCGATAAAAAATGAATATGTTTTCCGCTTCGCGGCATGGCGCCTGAAGGCGGGCGGTCCCCTGAAAACGGGCGAATACGAATTCACACCCGCTCTCAGCCTTGCCGACACCATCGCCCTTTTGCAATCGGACAAAGTTTACCAGCGCAAGCTGACCATCCCCGAAGGCCTGACCTCGTATGAAATCGTGGAACTGGTCAACAAGGCGGAAGCGATGGACGCAGGGACGATCACGACCATTCCCGCCGAAGGCTCGCTGCTGCCCGAGACGTATAGCTACACCTACGGCTACAAGCGCGCGGCGATGATCGACCGCATGGCAGCCGACATGAAAAAAACCATCACCGAATACTGGCCGAAACGCACCGCAGGCTCGCTTTTGAAAACCGAGGCCGAGGCTATCGCCCTTGCCTCCATCGTCGAGCGCGAAACGGCGGTAACGTCGGAACGCGCTCGCGTGGCAGGCGTGTTTATGAACCGCATCAAAAACAGCTGGCCGCTGCAATCCGACCCGACCGTCATCTATGCGCTGACGCAAGGCAAGGGCAAGCTGAACCGCTCTCTGACACGTGACGATCTCAACCTGAAATCGCCTTACAACACCTATCAGGTGCAGGGTATTCCGCCGGGGCCGATTGCGAACCCGGGGCGGCAGTCGATTATCGCGGTGCTGGCACCTGAAGCGAACGAGTACATGTTTTTTGTCGCGGATGGTAGCGGCGGGCATGTTTTCGCGCGCACGAATGACGAGCACAATGCCAATGTCGCCAGATGGCGCCAGCTGCAGCAGGGCCGCTAGATTCCCCTATAGATTCATGAGCTTGGACCTTTACGCATCGTTCAGGCTTTTGTGTTAATATGTAATCATGGCACAGAAAAGAACCTTGGAATCCACCCATATCGACCCGAATTTGCTGAAAGGCGACAGCCCTTTCAGAAACCAGCTTCTGATCGCCATGCCGACCATGACCGAGGGTTTTTTCCACAAGAGCGTGGTCTATGTCTGCGCCCACAGCAATGCGGGTGCGATGGGCATTGTCATCAACCAGAAACTGCCCGATGTGCAATTCGCCGAGTTGCTGTCGCAACTGAAAATGCCGAAGCCGCATATTGTGGCCGAGCCTGTGGTGCATTTCGGCGGCCCTGTCGAAACGGGGCGCGGATTTGTTTTGCACTCGACCGATTTTATGCGCGAAGACACCGTCCGCATCAACGACCATATCTGCATCACCGGCACGATTGATATTCTCTCGGCCATCGCCGAAGGCAAAGGTCCTGTGAAAAGTATTTTCGCGCTCGGCTATTCGGGCTGGGGGCCGGGGCAGCTGGAGGCGGAGATGTCTGCCAATTCATGGCTCACCGTTCCGGCCGATGACGACCTCATCTTTAACATCGACATCACACAGAAATGGGAACGCTCCCTGAAGCGCCTTGGCATCGAACCTGCCATGCTGTCTTGCGAAGTGGGCCGCGCCTAAAACGCGCTGCCGCCCAGTGAAATGAATTCATCCGACAATAATGAAAATATCTGGTGGTCGCGCCATTCATTGGCGATTTTAATGTATTTTCGCGCGACGCCTTCGGACTTGAAGCCGCAGTTTTTCAAGACCTTCTGGCTCGCCGCATTTTCAGGCAAAGTGCCGGCCTGAATACGGTGCAGCTTCAGCGCCGAAAACCCGAACTGGCAGGCGAGCAGCGCGGCTTCAGTCATAAATCCCTGTTTCGTCTCGGCTTCGTCGAGCCAGTAGCCGAGCGTCGCCATCTGCCCCGCGCCGCGCACAATGTTGTTGAGGGTGATGCCACCCACAAGACCGTCGGAATCCTGCCGGAAAATAAAAAAGCTGTAGCCACGGTCGTCATCCCAGTCATCTTCATAAACCGAAAGCCGGCGGTTATAGCCTTCGCGTGTCAGGTTGGCAAGCGAGGCCGCCGGGCTCCACGGGCGGAGGAAGCGCACATTGCGGTTGCGCACCTCGACCCATCCTTCCCAGTCGGCACGCTCGGGCGCGCGAATATAAATCCGCTCCCCGTTGAGACGGAGGGGCAGGGATTTGCGTTCGTTCCTGAAAAGGTTGAGAAGCATGACCCGCACAGGATTGCCTAAAAATGAGTGGTTTTAAAGAATAAATATTCTTATGATAGGGCGGAAAGAGCTTCTTATGCCTAATTATCGCAAATCAGCCTCCATAATACTATCCGCCGCTTGCGGGATTGCCCTGTTGTGGGATGCGTCAAGCGCGACCGCGGCTATGCCGACGCCGCAGCGCAAGCCCGTCATTTCGCGTCCAAAGGACGCCAATAAACCCGCGCCGCAAGGCGCGGCTGCCGCCAAGCAAAAAGATTCTAAAGTGTCAAAAGACTCCACCGCCGATGTCGCCTCGGGCGAAAAGGCGCTGCCTGCCGAGGATGTCGACGAAGGCACGCCCCTGCCCCCTTATCCCAAAAGCGCGCGCGTCGGCACGGGGGAAATGCGCACCTATACCATCGGCGAGGAAGACACCCTGCTCGATATCGCTCGGCATTTCTCGCTCGGCTATGTCGAGCTGCGCGCCGCCAACCCCGATATAGACCCGTGGTCGCCGCTGCCGGGCGATGTCATCGTCATTCCCACCTTCAAACTGCTGCCCCGCGCGCGACAGGACGGGATTGTGGTCAATCTCGGCGAGATGCGGCTTTATTATTTCCGTGGGGCCGGCACCGCGCCCCTGTCCTACCCGCTCGGCATCGGACGCGAGGGACTGGAGACACCGACAGGCGAAACCTATATCTCGCGCAAGATGGCAGGACCGACATGGTTCCCAACCAAGCGCATGCGCGAGGAAAAGAAGTGGCTGCCTTCGGCTGTGGGCCCGGGCGATTCCAACCCGCTCGGCACGCATGCGATGTATCTCGGTTTCCCCGAAGTCCTGATCCACGGCTCGAACAAGCCCTGGGGCATCGGCCGCCGCGTTTCTTCGGGCTGCATGCGTATGTACCCCGAGGATATCGTGACCATGTTCAGCATCACGCCCGTGAATACGCGCGTCACCATCGTCAACCAGCCGATCAAGGTGGGTTGGGTGGGCGACGGGCTGTATCTTGAAGCGAACCCGTCGATGACGCAAAGCGACGCCATAGAGATCGGCGGCGTCCACAGCATCAAGGGTCTGAACGACGGCATCCGCAAGAACATCATCGAGACGGCGGGCGACAAAGCCGCGCGTATCGACTGGAACACCGCCCAGCGGGTGGTGAAGGAGCGCAGGGGCTACCCCGTGCTTATCGCGACGATGAAAGACTCACAGGAAGAATCTTACTCGTATCGCAGCCAGTCGGAATATAACTAATCAAATTATAACTGCCGGAAAAAACACCAGCGCGCGGGAAGAAATACCGGCGCGCCGGAAAAAACAAAAGCCGCGCCGGAAAATTTCCTGGCGCGGCTTGTTGTTTCCCGTTGCCGGGAAAAGGCTTATTTCTTCACAGATTCGTGAACGACTGCGTCTGCCTTCACCACTTGGCCATCGCCAGCGGTACGGCCGCCGGACATCGGGGTCCAGGTGCCGGTGTTTTGGCAAGCGGAGACGCCGAGAATGGCGACCAGTGAGAGAGCGATGATCATGGAACGTTTCATAGTTTTTTTCCTCTTAGAGTTTTTTGCCCCCCGTTGATCAGGAGGCCGTTGTACAACATAACCTTGGTACTACAGATTTTTCAGCAAGTCTATCGACTTAGCCAAGCGCGCGGTGAAGGCAGGCAGGTGTTTTAGAATTTTTGCAGGCTTTGCATTTTCCGGAAATACGCGTCAACACCGTCCACAATCGCATCGGCAATTCTGCGCTGAAATAACGCAGAACTCAGCAATTTTGCTTCTTCCGGATTAGAGAGGAAGCCTGTTTCGATCAGCACCGAAGGCACATCAGGCGCCTTCAAAACAGCGAAGCCTGCAGCCCTGTGGGAATTTGGCAACATCTGTATACTTTTATTCCGGAAGCCGGTGCCGAGATATTTTGCGAACAAATTCGAATCGTTCATTTTCTCGCGCATGGCGAGATCAAGCAGGATGTCGGCCACATCCTGGCTTTCCTGCCCGAGATCCACGCCCGCCACGAGGCCGGAATTGTTTTCCTGCTCGGCAAGGCGCGCGGTTTCATGGTCGGACGCATTTTGAGAGAGCGTATAAATTGAAGCGCCACGCACGCCGATACGGTCGATCTTGTCGGCATGGATGGAAATAAACAAATCTGCCTTTGCCTTGCGCGCAAGGCCGAGGCGGTCGCGCAGCTTGATATAGACATCGCTGTCGCGCGTCATGACGGGGCGGTAACGCCCCGTTTCGGCAAGCCTGCGTTCAAGCTCGCGCGCGACCTGCAAATTAAGGGTCTTTTCACGCACGCCGCCGCGACCTTGTGCGCCGGGGTCTTCGCCGCCATGGCCTGCGTCGATAACAATGGTGTATTGCCGCACAGGCTTGCGCCCGGGCTGCGGTATCGTGACCCTGCCGCCTTTTCTGACGGGCGTAACATTTCCGGTGGCGGCGGCATCCACATCGGGCACGGGGACAGCGCGCATGGCGCGGTCCTGCCGGTCGCCGTAGCCGGATACGGGATAGGGCGCGCTGCCCGACCCTTTCAGGTCGCGGTTGCCGAACACCTGCGCCAGCCGCGCATTGAACCAGTTGACGGAGGACGGCAGCAGATCGAGCACGATGCGGTCTTTTTGCGTGCCGGTCTTTTGTAGGAACAGGGCGTTGGTCAGCACTGCCGGACGGTCGAGGTCGAAAATGATGCGGGTGAGCCCGTCATCGAGCGTGCCGGAACGCCAGCCCTTGATAATCCCCCCCGGTAGCAGACCCGATTTCGGCGACTTCCACCTTGCGGGTTCGAGATCCACGACCACGCGGTAGGGGTTGGCCATGTGGAAAGCGCGGAAGCCCGTCTTGCGGCCGAGATCGATCACCACATGCGCACCCTCGCCGCCAAAGCCCGTGCGGATGGCGTCGACGGTCAGCGCGGGTGCTGTCGCGGCACCCGAATGAACCATGGGCATCACAAGCAAAACGAACAAAAATATGAAAAAACAACGACTCAGCCGCACGCGAAAATCCCCAACCCCTTGGCATCTCTCGTATAACTATACTCCAAAGAACCCTGCACTTCACAATAAATATCGGGATTCCAGTGCCTTACGGATTTGTTAAATAAAACATTGAGGAACAACACTTATTCGTTATATCATCGAATTGCGACAGAGATTTTCTTTTCCATAGCTTTCTTAAATGTTGAAAAGACAATCGGGTCAACGAGTTTTGAGGTTCGGCTCATTCAAACCTCCTCCGCATTGCGGAGTGACGGATGAGCCAGGTGAGACGCAGGCACTTAAATACGAAGCAGCGCCCCCCTATGTGGTCGCTCTCTACTAAGACTAAGTAGATGGGATGCCTGAGATTAACGTTCACTGACCAGCCTTCATCAAAACATCGGCGCGCCGGGTTTCCCCATTTGTCGCAAGGGGAAGATCAAAGGCCTGCGCCAAAAAGGATACTAAAATGACAAAGCGTATGCTGATTGATGCCACGCATCCCGAGGAAACGCGCGTTGCGCTTATCTCCGGCAACAGGCTCGAAGAATACGATTACGAAACCACCGTCAGGAAACAGCTCAAGGGAAATATCTACCTTGTGAAAGTCACAAGGGTCGAACCCTCGCTGCAGGCCGCCTTCGTCGATTTCGGCGGCAACCGCCACGGATTTTTGCCCTTCCCTGAAATTCACCCCGACTATTACCGCATCCCCATCGCCGACCGCGAAGCGCTGATCGCCGAGGAACGCGCCCTTGCAGCAGAGCAAGCCGCCCGCGAAGACGAAGAAGACGCGGCTGAACTGGCAGCCTCCGGCCAGACGCTCGAAGACCTCGACAGCGAGGAGGAAGGCGAAGAAGAGGAAGAAGGCGAAGAAAAATCGGCCGCTGCGACCGAGGACTATGTGCCGAAACACACCGGCTCCCTCGCCGAAGACTTCGCGCAGGACAGCGTGACCGAGTCCGATGACGACGCGGAAGAAGAAAAAACCGGCGAAGACGGCGAAGATGATGAAGACGGCCCCGCCCCCGGCGAGCAGCCCGTTGGTGCGACGCAAGCAATACCCGCCGCCGAAACGGCCGAAGGCGCTCCGGAAAAAGACGCTGATGTCGAAACCGTCGGCGGCGACGCGGTCGAGGCGCATGTTTACCGTTCCAACCTCAAGCGCCGTTACAAGATTCAGGAAGTTATCAAGCGCAACCAGATCATGCTCATCCAGATTTCCAAGGAAGAGCGCGGCAACAAGGGCGCTGCTGTAACGTCTTACATCTCGCTCCCCGGCCGCTATTGCGTGCTGATGCCGAACAGCCCGCGCGGCGGCGGCGTTTCCCGCAAAGTTTCCAACGCGAAAGATCGCCAGCGCCTGAAGAAAATCCTGCATGAGCTGAACGTGCCGGAAGGCATGTCGGTTATCTTGCGTACCGCTGGCGTTGCCCGCACCAAGGCCGAGATCAAGCGCGACCTCGACTATCTCCTGCGCCTGTGGGACCAGATCCGCGAGCTGACGCTGAAATCGACCGCGCCCGCGCTGATTTACGAAGAAGGCAACCTCATCAAGCGCGCGATCCGCGACCTCTACCGCCGCGACATCGACGAAGTGCATGTGGCAGGCCAAGTCGGCTATGAAACTGCCCGCGATTTTATGAAGACCCTGATGCCGAGCCATTCGGGCCGCATCCAGCAATACACCGACCCGACCATCCCGATGTTCTACCGCTATCAGGTCGAAACGCAGATTGAT
>JAYUPV010000408.1:0-4019 GCA_043759865.1 Alphaproteobacteria bacterium
GGTGTAAGCGGCCGAAGTGCCGTGCTCGGTGTTCAGCAGCTCTTCAAAAATCGCGGCATTGCCCTGCTGGAGCGCGATGTTCATGGGGATTTTCTTGTGGCTGGAGCCGGGAAGATAGGCGGCGTTGCCCCCGTCCGCGAGCGCCTTGCGTACGCCGTCAATGTCCTCTGCCTTTATCGCGGCGATGAGGGCGAGGTATTTTCTTTTTTCCTCGCGTTTTATGGCGAGGCCGTTGAAAAATGATTTGATGCTCATGCAGGATTGTATACCACAAGGATTGACCATAATCAATTTATGGAAATATATCTAACAAAAACAAAGAACTAAATAGAATCAATTTCCTTGCGGATCGCCGTCAACGCGGTTTCGACAGTCGCGATGCGCACGGCACTGCGGTCGCCGCCAAAAAGGTTTTTGAGGGAATAGCTTTTGCCGGTCTTGCCGTTGGCAACGCCGATATAGACGAGGCCGACAGGCTTGCTTTCCGTCGCGCCGCCGGGTCCTGCAATGCCGGTCGCGGAAACGGCGATATGCGCCTGCGATGCCTTCAATGCACCGTCGGCCATCTGCAACGCGACTTCGCCGCTGACGGCGCCGGTTTTTTCGAGCAGTTCCTTGTCGACGCCAAGTTCGACGATTTTTGAATCGTAGGAATACGAAATATAGCCACGGTCCACGACATCGGACGAGCCGGGAACTTCGGTCAGGCAAGCCATGATAAGCCCGCCCGTACAGGATTCAGCCGAAACCAGTTTCAGTTTTTTCTTGCGCGCCTCGGCCAGTATCGCCTCGGCCAGTTGCATCAGGTGCTGCGGGAAAAGGGCCATGGTTATGTCGGCAGGAAGAGAAGGGCGAGGGCGGCGACACCCGGCAGGGCATAAAGCCCAGCTACCACATCGTCCATCATAGTGTCATAGCCGCTGCGGCTACGGTTGTCGTAGAAGGAGGCTGGCCACGGCTTGTAAATATCGAACAAGCGGAACAGGATGAGCGCTGCCACCCACAATTCCCAGTTGCCTTCGGCGGGTATGGCGGCAATCCACATGCCGACCACTTCGTCGACCACAATCGACTGATCGTCGACCGCGCCGGTTTTCTTGCCGAAACGGTCGGCGGCGACAGTGCCGATAAGCAAAAGTGCAAGCGCCGCAAGCCCGAGGCCGACAGGGCCTGAGGTCACGGCGATAAAGTAGCCAAGCGGAATGGCGGCAATCGAGCCCATGGTGCCGGGCGCAGGGCGAATGAGGCCCGAGCCGAACCATGTAGACAGCCAGACCGGCCATTGCTTCATGGTAAAGTCCGGATGCAGTTCCTTGAGGCGCGGCTTTTGTTTTTTCAGCCAAGCCCAGATTTCCTCGCGCCAGATAACAACGGGCAGCAGCAGGATGGCAATCACCCCCAGCACCGGGCCATTTACTGGAATATTATCCGCCATTTTCATGTTCCCCATTTCCTGATATCGCCGTGGCCTGACTGGTTTTGCAGGCCGAAGGGCAGGCGCACGGTCACGACCGCTTCGGCGGCGATGCCTTCCTTGCGCCCTGTGAAACCCAAGCCCTCGGTCGTCGTCGCCTTTACGCTCACGCGGCTTTCGGGCAGTCCAAGAATTTCGCCGATGCGAACGCGCATTTTTTCGCGGTGCGGGCCGATTTTCGGTTCCTCGCAAATCAGCGTCACATCGGCATGCGCGATGATGCCGCCCTGCGCCGCCACAAGGTCGGCGGCGTGGCGCAAAAATTTTGCGCTGTCGGCATTTTTCCAGCGTGCGTCTTTGGGGCTGAAATGCGTGCCGATATCGCCGTCGCAAATCGTGCCGAGCAGCGCATCGGTAATCGCGTGCAGGCCAACATCGGCGTCGGAATGGCCTTCGAGCGCCTTGTCGTGCGCGACCTCGATGCCGCAGAGCATCAGCTTGCGGAATTTCTGCTCGACAAGGCGGTGAACATCATAGCCCGTGCCCGTGCGGATATCGCCGCAGCGGCTGGCAACGCTCTGCTCCATGAGCGCGAGGTCGTCGGCATGCGTGACCTTGAAATTGCCTTTTTCACCCTCGACCAGCTTCACATCCGGCCCCGCAATCTCGCACAGCGCGGCGTCGTCAGTCAGGCTCTTGTCCTTGTGCAGGCGGTGGAGGTGCAGGATGGTGTCGAACTTGAACGCCTGCGGGGTCTGCACGGTATAAAGCCCGTCGCGGCTTTCGGTTTTCAAGTGGCCCTGCGACTGACGCTTCACGGTGTCGGTGACAGGCAGGGCGGGAATAACGGCAGGCGACGCTTTGAGAGCGGCGCAGATGCGCGAGACAAGCGCGGGCGTCAGGCCGGGGCGCGCGGCATCGTGGATCAACACAAAATCGGGCTTCGATATTTTCGCGATTTCCTCGAGCCCGTGACGCACGGACTCCTGCCGCGTTGCGCCGCCATGGAACGGGGCGGACAGTTCGAGGCCAGATGTCGCTTCGGCATATTGCGCTTCGTGATCGGGATGGATGACAACATAGACGCTGTTGATATCAGCATGTTGACGAAAGCTGTCGATGCTCCATCTCAGGAGCGTGCGTCCGAGCAGGGGCAGGTATTGCTTCGGCAGGCTGCCGCCGAAACGCTCGCTTAAACCTGCGGCGACAATGAGGACAGCGATGGATAGTTTATTATTCATAATACTGACAAAGCCGATTGAAAATCAAACCTGTAGATACTTTAAAGGCATGGTTTATAGCGGTCAACGCTTGTTATTTGCCTAAAAATCGGGCAAATATACGCCGTGCATAAAAATTAGGCGGTAAAGCCCACTGCACAAATAATAGGCATCAAGTAATTGCCATCAAGACCTGGAACAGCTATGCGCGGCGTAAAAGAGAAAGCCACTATCCACCCCCTGACCCGGGCGGCCGAGTCCGCCGTGACGGCGATGCTTCATGCGCTGCCAGATGCCGTGCTGGCGATCGAGGCCGACGGCTCGATTTCATTTTCCAATCACAGCGCGCAATCCTTCCTCGGCATGGGGGAAAAGACCTTGATGGGCAAGACGCTGTCCGACATTCTCGGCATCGCCCACCCCGCCCACGAAGCGCTGCGAACGGGGCAGGGCGTTTCGATGCGTGACATCGCCGTGCTGGGCAAACCCGTTAACAGCCTCGCCATCGTACCGATGGACGAAGGCCGCTGCCTGCTGGTCATCGGTTATGAAACCATGCCGCTGAAAAGCGAATGGGTGACAAAAATCAAGCACAGCCTGAAACCCGCGCAGCACCTCGCACGCATGCTGGCACATGAAATCAAGAACCCTCTGGCGGGTATCAGTGGAGCGGCGCAACTGCTGGCGAAGTCTGACCTTGCCGATGACGACCGCGAACTGGCAGAGCTTATCGGCAGCGAAACCCAGCGCCTGTTCCGCCTGATAGACAAGGTGAATATTTTTGACGACGCACCGCAAGGCCAATATGCACCCGTGAACCTGCATGAAGCACTGGAGCATGTCGAAAAAATTGCAAAATCGGGCTTTGCCGCCGGCATGACGATTGTAAAGCGTTACGACCCCTCGCTGCCCGCTATCCACGGCCATCACGACAGGCTGGTGCAGGCGATGCTGAACCTCGTCAAGAACGCGGCGGAGGCGGGCGGGGGAGAAATCATTATCCGCAGCTATTACGACGCGGCGGCGGCCATCCATCCCGAAAGCCATGCGCGCCTGCCGATATGCATTGCTATCGAGGACAACGGCGCGGGCATCGACGCTGAAACGCAAAGCCATTTGTTCGAGCCTTACCATACGACCAAGCCGCATGGCGAAGGCCTTGGCCTTTCCATCGTGTCCAAGATTATCGACGACCACGGGGGCGCGATTGATGTTTCAAGCCGCCCTGGTAAAACCGTTTTCAAGCTGAGTTTCCCGAGAGGTGACAAGCCATGACCGCCGTAAAAACAGTCCTTATCGCCGATGACGACGTTTCCATCCGCACCGTATTGTCGCAGGCGCTGAAACGCGCGGGATACGAAGTGAACGCCACCGACAACGGCGCG
>JAYUPV010000409.1:0-3903 GCA_043759865.1 Alphaproteobacteria bacterium
TGCCTATATCTGGGTGCGGTTCGAGTGGCAGTTCGGTGTGGTCGCGGTCTTCGCGCTTGCGCATGATATGTTTGCGACGCTGCTGTTCTTCCTCATCACGCAGATCGAGTTCGACCTTGCGACCGTCGCGGCGGCGCTGCTTGTCGCCGGTTACTCTATCAACGAAACCGTCGTGGTGTTCGACCGTATCCGCGAAATGATGCGCAAATTCCGCAAGTCGCCCATGCCCGACGTCGTCAATATGTCGATCAACGACGTGCTGTCCCGCACGCTCATGACCACCATGACCACTTTTATGTCGATGACCGCGCTGTGCGTGTTCGGCGGCGAGGGCATCAAGGGCTTCACCTACGCCATGCTGGTCGGCATTTTGTTCGGGCCGTATTCCTCCATGTTCTTCTCCGCGCCGCTCCTGACCTACATGAAGCTGCGCCGCCCCGCCGATGAAGGCGCTGACGAAAAGAAGCACAACGGTAAACTCGCCGATAACAAGGCTTAAGGCGCGCGTATGGCTGACGTAACCCCGCTTATCGGTGCTGACGCCAAGATCGTCCATTCCTACACCCAGCGCGGCTTCCGCATCAGCGGTGCAGAATATTTCGGCGCGGTCGTGATTGCGGGCGACGAAGTTTTGCCGCTTGAAGTGAAAGCTGTCACCGAGCTGCGCCTGCCGCATCTCGGCATGCTGGAAAATGCCGATGTCACCTATCTCGTCATCGGCTGCCCGAAATCGGCCATGCTCGATGCCGCGCTTGTCGCGGGTTTAAAGGTGAGGGGCATTGTCGCCGAAGTCATGGATCTGGGCGCCGCCTGCCGCACCTATAACGTGCTGCGCGCAGAGGGCAGGCAGATCGCCGCCGCCCTCATCCCCGAAGGCCCGCCGGAAAGCGAAAAGCCGGTCGTTTTCTAACCCAATAAAAAAGAGCCGCATTGCTGCGGCTCTTTTTTTAACAGACCTGAAACCCTCTTACGGCTTCGGTGCTGCCGGCTTTGCAGCCAGTTTCGCGCTTGCGCCCGGCCAGTTGGCGAGCTTGTCGACGAAGACTTTCAGGAAGTCAGCGCGCTTGTTCTGGTAGTCGAGGTAATAAGCGTGTTCCCACACATCGCAGACCAGCAGCGGTTTTTTACCGTCGGTGAGGGGCGTTTCGGCGTTCGGCGTTTTGACGATTTCAAGCTTGCCGTTTGCTTCCACCAGCCAGACCCAGCCCGAGCCGAACTGGCCAAGGCCTGCCGCCACGAATTGTTCCTTGAACTTGTCAAAGCTGCCGAAGCTTTCGTTGATTTTGTCGAGCAGCGGGCCGGTGGGCGTGCCGCCGCCGTTGGGCGTCATGCTTTCCCAGAACAGCGTGTGGTTGTAAATCTGCGCCGCGTTGTTGAACAGGGGGCCGAGGCCTTTTTTCTTGGACTCGATAATCACTTCCTCAAGGCTCTTGCCTTCCAGGCCGGTGCCGACGACCAGCTCGTTCGCTTTGTCCACATAGGCCTTGTGGTGCTTGTCGTAGTGGTAGTCGAGGGTCTTTGACGAGTAATGCGGCTCGAGCGCGGTCTTCGCCCAGGGCAGCGCGGGCAGCGTAAACTGGGGCGCGCCGGTGGCGGGCTTGGGTGCGGGGTTGCTCATGGTAAAACCTCCTGATTACATAATTGAAAGACGATGAATTGTGCCCTTAACAATAGTGCAAATGAGGGGAATGGCAATACGGCAGAGCCGTATTTATTCCTCACCCGGATTTGCGCTCGTATCGTCGTCCTGTTCCTCGGGGGCTCCGGCGGGTGCGGTTTCTTCGCTGTCATCGCCATAATCCGGCACGATGAGCTGCAGACCGAACCAGCGCCAGCTTTGCGGCTGGCCGGGGATGACGGTGTCGTCGGGCAGGGTGCAGTTGATGCGCGTGCGGCGGTCTTCAAGCGGGCCTTTGAGGCGTATCTCCGCTCGGCCTCCGCCGGGCTTGGTGACATCAAGCTTGCCGATGCCTGAGGCAAAGCACGACAGCTTCGACAGCGACAATTCGGGCGCGACGGTAAAGCCGATGATCGGCGGGTTTTCTTTCAGCAGCATGTCTTCCGGCATCACATCTGAAACGGGCAGGGGCAGGGCGTTGGCGGTGAGGCGGAAACGTTCGAGGTCGCCGAAATTGTCGGTCATGATAAAGCGAGGCAGCGCGAGGAAATCGGACTTGTCATGCACCACGCCCGACTGCGATGCGAACACGGCCTTGAAGCTATAGGCGCCCAGCTGCTTTTTCACCTCGGCCGAATATTCGCCGTAGGGATACGAGAAAAACGCAGGGTCCTCGCCGAACTGTTCCTTGTAGCGCGCGAGCGCTTTATTGATCATCGCGGCGTTCTGCGGCGCGGTCTGGCCGACCATATGGGCATAGGCCGAGGGCAGTATGCCAAGCGTCGCGTTCTTGTTCTTTTTCAGGCTTTTCAGCTGCGCCCATGTCATATGCGTGGGCGATGCGCTATCGGCCATGTCGCTTGAAAAGAAAATGGTATAGGGCAGCTCGGCCTCGTCCAGCAGCGGCACGGCGTTGTTGAGGGTCGACACATAGCCGCCGTCGAAAGTGATGCCGATGGTTTTCGCGGGCAGCGTGTCGCCGTCCTTCAGCGCGTCGATGATTTTGTTCAGCGGCAGCACCTTGTAACCGCCTGCCTTGAATTCCTTGATGTGTTCCTTGAACTGCTCGATGGAAATGCTCGAGCGCGGGATGGAATCTTCGTCGATGCGCTGATAGACAAAGATAACAGCGCTGCTCTGGTCGGCCTCGGTCGCGGCAAAAGAAGGCGCACCCAGCAGCAAGCCGAGCCCTAAAATTGCGCTGTACAAAACGCTGTATTTATGTTGTTGAATAGACAGCATCTTTAACCAATAATATCGCGTGACAAAGGGATTCTAGCATGGCTTCCGGCACATTAACAGACCAGGGTTTCGACCTGCTTTTCCGCACCGCGCGCACCGCCAATGGCTGGCTGGACAAGCAAGTTTCCGACGACCTGTTGCACAAAATCCACGATGACATGCGCTGGGGGCCGACCAGCGCCAACAGCTGCCCCCTACGTATCGTATTCCTGAAAACGGAGGCGGCGAAAACCCGCCTGAAACCGTTTCTGATGCCGAGCAATGTGGATAAAGTGATGACCTCGCCCGTCACCGCCATCCTCGCCTACGACACACAGTTCCACGAACACCTGCCGAAGCTGTTTCCCCATGCGGATGCGAAATCGTGGTTCGCTGGCAATGCGGCGTTGATTGAAGAAACGGCCTTCCGCAATTCGTCGTTGCAGGCGGCGTATTTTATTATTTCCGCGCGCGCCCACGGGCTTGATTGCGGGGCGATGTCGGGCTTCGACAAGGCGAAAACCGATGCCGAATTTTTTCCCGATGGCAGATTCAAGACGAATTTCATCTGCGCCCTCGGCTATGGCGACCCCGCCAAGCTGTTCCCGCGCAGCCCGCGCTTCGGCTTTGACGAGGTTTGCAAAACCCTGTGAAAGTTCTCGCGGTCAATACGGCGAACACGCTGCTTTCCCTCGCCCTTGTCGACAGCGGCAAGGTTTTGCACCTGTATGAAAGCCTTGAGACACGCGACCAAGGCAACCTGTTGCTGAAGCATGTGCAGCAGGCGTTAGAAACCGCGAAAATCGGCTATGGCGACCTCGACTTGCTGGCTGTCGTGACAGGCCCCGGCAGCTTTACCGGCATCCGCATCGGCCTTGCCACCATGCGCGCGATGGCGATGGCGGCGGGCGTGCCGATCATCGGCATTTCCAGTTTCGATTTATTCGCCGCGCCAAAAACAGGCCATGCAAACATCATCTGCGTCGAGTCATGGCGCGAGGAATTGTATTTCCAGCTTGATAGCGAAACACCCGTCAACGTCTCGCCCGAAGATTTCGTGAAAA
>JAYUPV010000410.1:0-6143 GCA_043759865.1 Alphaproteobacteria bacterium
ACCCAAGACTTGAGTAGCAATCGAGATCACCACTTTCGCCGAGTCAAACTCCGCCTTGAGCGCAGCCTCTTTCAGCTTCACCGCTTTAAAGTGACGCTCTTTCACATGCCCGTAACCGCGAATGTCTTCGGGGATGGAGGCAAGCTTGACCGCGATCTCATAGTTGCGGGGCGTGAGCGACGTCAGCAGGCTTTCCAGCAGCTTTTTGTAATCTTTTATAAGCTGGCGTTCCATGCGGCGCTCGGCTGAATAGCCGAAGATGTCAAAGGGCGTGCCGCGCAGGAACTTCATTTTTTCCATGACGCGGAAAAGATGCAGTATCCACGGGCCGAATTCCATTTTCTGCAGCTGGCCGGTCACGGGGTCGCGCTTTGAAATCAATGGCGGGGCCATGTGGAATTTCAGCTTGTAGTCGCCGTCGAACGTGCCTTTCACCTGCGACAGGAACTGTCCGTCGGTGTGCAGGCGCGCGACTTCGTATTCGTCCTTATAGGCCATCAGCTTGTAGTAATAGCGGGCAACAGCAGCGGTCAACGCGCCGGGGTTGCCTTTGACCTTCAGGTCAGCCTCTCGCACGGCGTCGACCAGTTCCTTGTATCTTTCGGCATAGGCGGCGTTCTGGTAGCCCGTGAGCGAGATAATGCGGCGGTCGATGATTTCTTCGGTCGTGGCCGAAACCTGACGGTGGCGGTCGGAACCGTCGGCCGATTTTTTCGGCGTCGCCAGTTCTTCCACCTTGGCAAGGTTCCATGCCGCGCGGCGGCCCCAGACAAACGACTGCTGGTTCATCGGTATCGATACGCCGTTCAGCTCGATCGCCTTCATGATGGCGGCCTGCCCCACGGGAATAAAACCCTTCTGCCAGGCAAAGCCGAGCATGAACATGTTGGTGGCGATAGAATCGCCCATCAGTGAGGTCGCGATTTGAGATGTATCAAGCGTGGAAAGGTTGTCCTTGCCGCACAGCGCCTCGATGGACGAAATGATGTTGCCGGACGGGATGCTCCAGTCGGGCTTGCGGGTAAACTCGCCGGTCTGCGCCTTGTGGGTGTTGAGGATGATTTTGGTTTCACCCTGACGGATTTTCGACAGGCAGTCGCCATCCGCCGTCACCAGCAGGTCTGCGCCGATAATGACCGATGCGCCCGCGATACCAATGCGGACGGTATGGATGTCTTCGGGCGTTTTGGCGATACGCACATGGCTCGACACCGCGCCGCCCTTTTGGGCGAGGCCGGTCTGGTCCATGGTGGTTGCGCCCTTGTCTTCTATATGTGCAGCCATAGCGAGGATTGCGCCGACGGTCACAATACCGGTGCCGCCCACGCCGTTGACGAAAATCGCGCAGGGTTCCGACAGGTCGCCGATTTTCGGCTCGGGCATGTCGCGGAAGAAGTCTTCAACCTCGTTGCCCACTTTCGCGGCTTCGGGCTTTTTCAGCCCGCCGCCATGAATGGTGACGAAGGAGGGGCAGAAGCCCTTGACGCAGGAAAAGTCCTTGTTGCAGCTCGACTGGTCAATCTGGCGCTTGCGACCGAATTCGGTTTCGACCGGCGCGATGGACAGGCAGTTCGATTTTTTGCCGCAGTCGCCGCAGCCTTCGCAGACGCGCTCGTTTATGACCACGCGCTTCGGCGGGTCGATCATCAAACCGCGCTTGCGGCGGCGGCGTTTTTCAGCGGCGCAGGTCTGGTCATAGATAAGTATCGACACGCCCGGTACGTCGCGCAGCTTGCGCTGTATCTGGTCCAGTTGGTCGCGATGGTCGATGACCGTGCCGGGGGGGAAGGTGACGCCGCCGTATTTCCACGGCTCGTCCGAAACGATGTAAATGGTTTGTGCGCCCTCGGCTCGCACCTGCGCTGCCACCATCGGCACGGTCAGCTGGCCGTCGACAGACTGGCCGCCGGTCATGGCAACGGCGTCATTATAAAGAATTTTGTAAGTGATGTTCACATTCGCCGCGAGAGCCGCGCGGATGGCGAGCAGGCCGGAATGGAAATAGGTGCCGTCGCCAAGGTTCGCGAAAACGTGTTTTTCATCGGTAAAGGGCGACTGGCCGATCCACGGCACGCCTTCGCCGCCCATCTGGGTGAACATTTCGGTCTTGCGGTCCATCCACATCGCCATGTAATGACAGCCGATGCCGGCAAGGGCGCGTGAGCCTTCGGGCACGACGGTCGAGGTGTTGTGCGGGCAGCCAGAGCAATACCACGGCATACGCACCACGGGCGAGGGCTTGCCCTTCAGGTCGAAATTCTTGTGGATGATCTCCATGCGCGAGGCAAAGGGCGACGTGTCCATGATGGGCGAAAGGCGGCGGATGAGCGCATCCGCAATCTGCCCCGGCGAAAGCTCGTAGGTTTCTGGCAGCAGGGGCGCGTTTTTGTCGTCCGTCTTGCCGGTCACGCGCGGGCGGTTTGTCGCCGGCATGTTGAACAGCGCGCGCTTGATTTGCTCCTCGATAAGCCCGCGCTTTTCCTCGACCACGAAAATTTCTTCGACTTCGTTGGCGAGCTTCAGGATGCCCGAAGTTTCAAGCGGCCAGACAAGTGCGACCTTGTAAACCGCAAGGCCCATTTCCTCGGCGCGTTTTCTGGTGATGCCGAGGTCGTCGAGCGCCTGCATCGTGTCCATCCACGCCTTGCCCGTCGCCACAATGCCAAAGCGCTTGCGTGCGGGGTTGAGGGTCAGGCGGTCGAGGCCGTTGGCGCGGGCATAGGCCTGCACGGCGGGCAGCTTCCAGTTCACCAGCCGGTCTTCCTGCGTCACGGGTGGATCGTACCAGCGGATGTTGAGGCCGTCTTTCGGCATTTCGAAATCGGTGGGGATTTTGAATTCCATTGCGAACGGGTCGGTGAAGGCGGAAGCCGAGCTGTCGGCGAAATCGCTGATAATTTTAAAGCCTGTCCAGCAGCCCGAATAGCGCCCCATGGCAATGCCGTGCAGGCCAAGCGCAAGCGCGTCCTCGATGCCGGCGGGGTGCAGCATGGGTATCATCGCATGGATAAACGCATGTTCCGACTGGTGCGGGAAGGTCGAGGACTTGCAGGCGTGGTCGTCGCCCGCGAGCGCCAGCACGCCGCCGTATTTCGACGTACCTGCCGCATTCGCATGTTTCAGCGCATCAACTGAACGGTCGACACCCGGGCCTTTGCCGTACCACATGCCGACAACGCCGTCGTATTTCGGGGCGATAACGCCTTCGGTTTTCAGCGTAGGGCTAAGGTTCAGTTGCTGGCTGCCCCAGACGGCGGTCGCGCCGAGGTCTTCGTTGACGCCGGGCACGAATTTAATATCGTGGTCGGCGGTGAATCTTTTCGCCTGTTTAATGGCCTGGTCGAGCCCGCCCAAGGGCGAGCCGCGATAGCCTGAAATGAAGGTGGCAGTTTTCAGGCCGGCGGCTTTGTCGAGATCGTGCTGCATCATTGGGATACGCACAAGCGCCTGAAGTCCGTTCAGGTAGATACGGCCCGATTTCTCGGTGTACTTGTCGTCAAGTGTGACAGCCTCGCGCATCGCAGTTACCCCACCCTCTTCGTATGCCCCTAACCGTACGCCGTGCGATGACCCTGAATCGATTCCATCGCAGGAGTTAAGGTAGTATCGTATAGCATGTTCGGCAACTTTATTTCACGAATTATTTTCATAAATTTCCCGAAAAAGGGCAACAAATTCAACATACTAGAAGATTTTTTTATGTTGCGCCGCACCATTTCAGCTGAAAATTGAGCTTCCCAAGCCGCAAAAGCCTGTGTTACAACCACCAAGCCGATTGTGGCAGGAAGAATTACAAAGCGATTTGGAAAGGGGTGATTACCATCGTACAGGTTATCGTACGCGATAATAACGTCGATCAGGCTCTGCGCGCATTGAAGAAAAAGATGCAGCGCGAAGGACTGTTCCGCGAAATGAAGCTGCGCCGCCACTATGAGAAACCTTCTGTGAAGAAGGCTCGTGAAAGGTCGGAAGCAGTTCGTCGCCACCGCAAGCTCGAGCGCAAGCGCAAAGAGCGAGACGGCGAATAGACGTTTATCGATTATCACCTCTGATAAATTAAAAAGGCCCGCGCGTATCGCCGGGCCTTTTTTCTATGCGCCTTTTACGGTTTCAGCCCCAGCCGCGCAATGGGCGACTGGTCGAGCAGGGCTTTGTCGTCGAAGACGGGCGATTTTCCGACGAGCTTCAGCAATTCGTTCATGGCGGTTTTCAGCGCGGCGGGTGGCACGGTGGCGAAGGGTTCGGCATTGCCGAGGCTTTCCGCACCCGATTTCAGATTTTCTGAAATGGTCATGCGCTCCAGCGTCTCGAAATTGAAAATCTCCGTCAGCTTGCGGCCAAGCGCAGGGTAGCTGCCGGTTTTGGCGACCGTGGTCGCGCTCATCAGCACCCATTTTTCGCCCTGCTCGATAACAGGCTTGTTCTCGTTGGCGGGCGGTGCTGCTGCGGCGGGGGCTGCGACAATAACGGCAGCGACTGCTTCAACGGCGGGTTTCTCCTCTATTTTGGCGCGGGGTGTTTCGTCGATGATTTTCTGCAAGCGTGGTTTGCCCTCTTTTGCGATGTCGTAGGGGGTCTTGTTGTCTGTGCCGGGGATGTCGGTGCGCGCACCGCGCGACACCAGGAACTCCAGCACCGCGCCGCGATCCGCGCTGACGGCGTAATAAGTGGGCGTGCGTTCTTCTTTTCTTGTACGCACATCCAGCTCCACACCCTTCTCAACCATCGCCTTTGCGAGGTCGAGGTCGCCGAAATGCGCGACCCAGTGGAGCGGATAGGTATAGCCCGCGTCATGTGTGTTCACATCCGCCCCCGCCGCGACAAGCGCGAGCGCCGCTTCGGATTTGTCTTTGGCGGCAGCGGCCAGCAGGGGCGTGTCCTGTTCGTTGTTTTTGATTTCAAGGTCGGGTCTGCGCTTAAGCAGGTATTTCAGGACCTCCATCTGCCCGTTGACGGCGGCGATGTGTGTGGCGGTGTTGCCTGCGGCGTCTTTCAGGTTGATGCCATAGGAGCTGGTTTCGAGCCCATATTTCACTTCAGCGAGGTCGCCGCTGGCGGCGGCTGCAAAGAACGTCTTTTTCGTCGAAATGAAGGCCAAGCGTTTCTCCCGTTTTTAAAAGTTCATCTTGCCGATGGGTGAATCGTCGATACGCGGGCGTTTCGCGCCGGGGGTCGAGCCCGGCAGCCTGCCGCCCAGCAGCTGCAGTTTTTTCGCCGCAAGATCGACCACGCCATCGACAAGTCCGCTGAAGGCCTCGGGCGGCGTCACGGTTTCGGCGTTGGTTTTCATGTTCTGCGAGATGGTGGTGCGTTCCTGCGTCTCGAAATTGAAAATTTCCGTGATGCGGCGGTTGAGCGCGGGAATGACAGATATTTTCGATACGCTCATGGGCGTGACAAGGTCCCAGTTTTCGGTCGGCGTGGGCAGGGGGTTGTATTCCCTTTCCTTCGCGCCAGGGTCGACGATTTCGTACATCTTGGGGCCTGTATCCTTGGCAAGCTGCGCCGCAGTCTTGCCGTCTTTCCCCGCGATGTCGATGCGCGCGCGCGCCGCGACCAGCAGTTCGGCAATGCCGCGCCTGCCGCCGGTGATAGCGAAATGAAGCGGCGTATCCTCTGTATCTTTGGTACGCACGTTGACATCCGCGCCCGCCGCCAGCAGCGCCTTGACGATATCCGTCTCGCCCGCACCCGCCGCCTTGTGCAGGGGATAGACGTAGTTGAGGTCATGCGTGTTGGGCGGCGCGCCAAGCGCGATAAGCGCGAGCGCGAAAACCGGCTTGTCTTTTTCCATGGCGAGCATCAGGGGGGAGCGGCCGACCTTGTCGTGCTGGTCGAAGCCGGGGCTGCGGGAGGCCAGAAATTTCAGCGCTTCCAGCTGGCCGTATTTTACCGCGAGGTGCAGCACGGTATCGCCGTCGATATTTTTAGATCCCATGCTGAATTTTTTGGTGTCGAGACAGTAGGTGAGCTCCGCGATATCGCCGTCGCGCGCGGCGTCAAAAAAAGTTTTCTTGCTGCTAAGAAATGCCATTCGTTAAAGGCTCTCCAATCTGTTCCTGTTGATATGCTCTGTAGGGGCATTATCCCAAGCAAAACTAGAATCGTCAAACGGTACGTGATTACCTCACATCTAATACATT
>JAYUPV010000411.1:0-6158 GCA_043759865.1 Alphaproteobacteria bacterium
CTCAATCCACCCCGCCGAAGAGGGGTGAATAAGGCCGGAAAGAGCCACCTAACTCCATACAAACTATAGGAAATATTTCCCCGTCAATTCAGTTGCACCCACCCACGGGTTATGGTAACAATCAAGCACATCAAAACACGCTGAAAACCGGAGAATCCCATGCCCACCGACACCAGACCCGGCAAGCCGTCCGACGACCTCAAGCCGTGGGGCCCTGTGGAGAAAGAGGCGTGGTTCAAAAGCCAGACCATCCAGCGTTCTTACGAGCATGACGTGCTTGATCGGTTGAGGGCGCTGCCCGCTGAAACTTTTGACATGCAGAAATACGGCGAGCTTTCGGCAGATCCCGCACGCTATCCGCTTTATGTGGTGAAGACCCAGCCGTGGAACGATGCGAACCCGACGGTGTTGATTACCGGCGGCGTGCATGGCTATGAAGACAGCGGCATCACCGGCGCGCTGCGCTTTCTTGAAGAAGAAGCGGCGCAGTATGCAGATAAGGTGAATTTCGTGGTGTATCCCTGCGTCAGCCCGCTCGGCTATGAAATCAACCACCGCTGGAACCGCAAGGCCGAAGACCCCAACCGGCATTTCTTCCCGGGCGGAACGGCCGAGGAATCGGTGCAGCTGATGAAATCGGTCGAGAGTTTGAGCGTGCATTTCCGCGCGGCTGTCGACTTGCATGAAACCAACCAGCGCGATGTGGGCATCACCGCCGAGCGCCGTGCGCGCGACGGGCAAAAATTTGTGCCGGGCGACGATTACATCCCCGACGGCTTTTATCTTGTTGTGCCCTCGCAGGCCGATGTGGCGCTTGGTCACGACGTCATCGAAGCCGTGCGCAAGGTGACGCCCATCGCCATCGAGCCGGAAATTCTGGGCTACCCGAGCAACAAGGGCGTGATTGTCATTGATGATGTGAACACCCTGCTGCAGGATTTCGCGCGCAAGCACGCCGATGTCGGCATGACGACCGAGATTTATCCCGACAAGGCCTCCCGCAAGGAAGCCGAAGACGCGCAGATCGCGACCATCAAAACCGTCGTAAAATTCGCGTTGAAGAAGTAAAGCAGGTCGAAAAAGTCTTTAATATCAAGGCTATTTTTCCGCGCTTGTGGCAATCACGTTTTTCTAAGTGGTTGATTTTGCAGGAAAGATTTTGCAACAGTGTGTGCTGAAACATGCGCAGCAACCACCAAAAACCCGCGCGCTTTAGAAATATCCTTTAATTTTAATGATTTAACGACAGCCGAGCGTATTTTATCTCACTCGTTATCATCCGGCACCTGATACGGCGTCATGCGGTAGGGGCGCCAGAGTTTCAGAATGCTGAAGTACTTTTTGCAGTCATCTGTCTTCGTCGGCTTGCAATCGTAGTCGACGACGTATTCGTCGCTATGCACGACCTGATACGAAGCGCCGAAAATGAAAAGCGTGAGAAGTGCGAGGACGGCGATGACGATGGCCATCTGCTTTTTGCCGCTTTTCGCATAGGCGGTGATTTTCTGTTTTGCCGCCGCAGCTTTTTTCCTGGCTTCCTGCGCAGATTTGAGAGCCTTGTCTTTTTGCGAATTGATGTCGAGAGCCATGTATTCAAATTCCCTGTGCTGCGAAAGTCCAACTGGAATTCATTATACTACATCCTGTTCAAGAGTAAATACGGGCTGTTTCCGGATTAAAAAAGCCGCGGAATACAAAGATTCCGCGGCTTTTCAATTTTTGACTAATCGCCGTTAGGCGGCGGGTGCCTGCGGCTTTTTCGGTGCTTGCGCGCCGAGCGGTTTTTCGCGCGTGATGCTGAAGGGCGTGGGTTCCACGAAGCCTTCCTGCGCTTTTTTCGCCGAGCGTCCGAACACGCTGAACGCTTCGCCGACAGCGCGAACGGCTGCCTTGCCGAAACGGAAAGTCATGTCGGGGACATAGGCCACGGTTTCCTTGGTCGTGCGCGCGAAAGTGTTCCAGTGTTCGCGGCGCAGTTCCTTGCCGGTTTTCTTGTAGACGGCGTTTCGTTCCTTGCGCGCGGCTTTCACTTCGGCCGAGAGCGCGGTGATTTTTATTTTGCGCGCGGTTTTCTGCTCGGTTGCTATCTTGCCGACTTCGTTGCCGAGGTCGTTTTTCGCGGCGCGGAGTTCGTCTTGTGTGCGCCACAGTTTCGAGCGCGCTTCTTCCAGCTGCTTCTGTAGCTGGGCGACCGCGTTCTCGGTCGTGCCGGCTTCCCTGGTCAGCGCATCCACGGATTCCTTGCGGATCGCGAGGCGTTCGCCTGCTGCAGCTTTCAATTCCTTGTCGTAGTTCGCAAGCGCGGGAGCATAGGCGGAGGATGCCTTGTTGAACTTTTCATCAACCGCCTGACGCTCGGCGGCGGCGCCTTGCAACACAACGCCGGTCTTCGCGCTTTCGTCGCGGAAAATCGAAATCGGGCGCGGCATGTCTTTAATGACATCTTTCGGCGCATCAGGGGTCTTCGGGGTTTCGTTCGGTGTCGGGTCTGCCATAGGTTTCATCCTTCTTTATTTTGAGTCCGTAACTTCGTTTAATTCATATGGGACTTTGTCCCAATTCCTATATGAAATGAGACGGCAAGATAAGAAGAAACAAGGGTAAAGTCAACTGCTGCAATGCATCATTTTTGCCCCTTTACGGGGTGTCTTGACAGGGGCGGAAAAGGCTGGCCAAGTAGCGTCATATTTCATTTTTTGAAGGAGAACCCGCCATGTCCCCCGCGCATGATTTCAAGGCTGCAGCCGAAAAAGACCCCAAAAAAACCGAATCGCCGAAGCCGGTTACGCCCAAGCCCGAAAAACCCGTACAGCCGGTCAAGAACCCGCGCCCCGTCCCGCCGAAGCCGCGCGATGCCTGCCCTGCTTGCGGCATGGGCTGATAAAACCTGATGCCCCTTTGCGGCCTGTCGATTTTCGGTGATGCGAAATACCGCGCCGCCGCGCGGGAGTTGTTTGCGCGCGGCGAGGTCGAGGCCATCGAATGGTCGGTCGATGCGTGGCAGAAACCGCCTGATGAAACAGCGGGATATTTAAAATCCTTCGGCGCGTCGGGCAATCTCATCGCTCACGGCATTCATTACCCCGTGCTGGCGGATTCAAAAAAACTGCGCGATGCGTGGCTCGCGCGGCTGTCGCGCGATGTCGCGGCGAAAAACTATTGCGGGCTTTCCGTCCATTTCGGTTTTTCGACCGGCTGGGAACTGGCCGAGGGCGCGCCGCTGCCCGTGCCCTATTGCGCGGAAGCGCTGGAGACAGGCAGACGCGCCCTTGCGGAACTCGCTAAAGTCGCAGGCTGCAAAGTGGGGCTTGAAAATCTCGCCCTCGCTTTTTCGGCGGACGATGCGCTGCAGCAGGGAAATTTTATCCGCGAACTTTTGCTGGACATAAACGGATACCTGCTGCTCGACCTGCACAATGTTTACTGCCAGTCGGTGAATTTCAACGTGCCGCTCATCGAGATGGTAAAAACCTATCCGCTCGATCTTGTCGAGGAAATCCACCTCTCCGGCGGTTCGTGGTCGGAACATGAAGGGGCAAAAGTCAGGCGCGACACGCATGACGGCAGGCTGCCGCAGGAAATACTGGATGTTTTGCCTGAAGTTATGGCGCTGTGCAAAAAACTGAAATTCGTGCTGTTCGAAAAACTGCCGGGATCGTTTGAAAATGATGCCGATGCCGGGAACTTCCGCGAAGACTACCGGCGTATGAAAGCGGCGGTGAAAGATGCCGGTTGAACAAGGCCTCGCCCTTTTCCAATCACGCCTGCTGCAACTGCTGTGGGAAGAAGACGACCCCGAAACCGTGCGCCGCACGTTGCTCGCCGATGCCGCGCTTGCCGAATTCCATGGATATATAAAGTCGATGGATGCCCGCATGATTGTGGTTGCTGCAGAGCTGGTGCGGAAGTGGGGACGGAGTTAGTTTTTTTGAACCGCGAATGAATACGAATAGACGCGAATGTTTGTGCTCCGTTTTGAATCACCAGCACCACCCCGCCGACATGCTTTGCATGTAAAAAATGCTGGGCGGGGTCTAGCCGCAGCCGTGAGGCTGCCTTTATAAACGCGCTGCGCGGACCCGGACCCCGCCATTCGGCGGGGTGGGATTAAGGGTGGGTTTGGTTCTCAACTTACTCCGACCCCTTTGATGTTCTTTGATGTTAATACTAGACTGATTTTACGGGCATAGAATTAAGAGGTGCTAAATGGCGGCAAAGTCCGGAAAAGTAAAAAACGACAAGCAGACAGAGGCCAGTGAGCAACGTTCTACTCTTGGGAAGATTGCTGCACTATTCATTTTTATTCTTGTCGCGATTCTTATAGTGAATTCCTTGGGAACCAAGAGCGATATCTTTGTGTCTGGAAAATGGCGTTACCGGATGACGGTGACGGTCGAAACACCCGAAGGCATCAAGACAGGCTCGGCGGTACGTGAAATTCGTGTTGAAAAAGGACTGAATCTTTTGCCGGAAATGGGGGCCTCTATTGAACTAACCGGTGAGGCGGTAGTCGTCGACCTTGGTAAAAGAGGCATCCTGTTTGGATTAATCGATGGGGATCGAGCTAGTGATATTGTTTTTGATGCTTTCCCTTTAAAAGATGTGGCCCCGCTGTCTGCGGAGGGAATACGTTATTATAGCGCTCTTAAAAATGCGAAAGTTGTTCTTCAGCCGGAAAAATATCCTACCTTCGTTAAATTTCGGGAGTTAAATGATCCGAAATCAGTTGAAGAAGTCCAGTCGAAAATAAGGGCAGGATTAAATCAATCCCAAAATCTCCCTCCTCCTGCTTCTTCCATTGAAAAAGCATTTGGCGAAGGCGTGGCCATTAAGCAAGTTACGATTGAAATGATCGAAGATTCCCCGAAGAAGACGGTCGGAAAATTTCTGGCGTGGCTTCCAGATTACTACGGTAAAATGCTGGATGGCCGACGGTATAATTCTATTGAGGCTGAAAATAAGTTAGCGAATCGGTTATCTTCGGGTGCTTTTTCCACTGGGGATATCGAAAATGAACGATAAGTTTTTACAAGCCATTCTGGCGATGAATCAAAAGGCTCGGCGTAAATTGAAAAACCCTAAACTGTCATTCTGAGCGAAGCGAAGAATCGCCCTTTTTCATTTTGCAAAGAGAGATTCTTCGCTGCGCTCAGAATGACAATATCCAGCGGGCTACCCCGATGAAAAGTGCTTGTTTTCTCGCCCCAAAATTCACCATGTTTCCCAGTAACTTATTGCATATCCCTTGATGAAAATGCGGTTTCATACTATACATAAAGTATATGAATTGTATTGAAAACAGCGCGGTTTTTATCAAGAGGCACATCGTTTGCCGCCTGTCTGACTTCACGCGGCAGCCTTGCCGCAGGGCGGGCCGCTCATAACTGGCGTATTCAATTACCTCAGGGATAAAATTTTCGGTTTTGCAAACTGGGTTGCATCATTTTTCGATGGCGGGAAGCGGGCGTGGGAAGAACATGTTCCCATGTCAAAAGAACAGGCGGAGAAAATGCTCCGGCGTGGCCTGCCGCGCGGAACAAAAGTATCGCTCGATGTCGATAGCGACGGTCAGGGCTCGCTCGACATGGAGGCGAGTTATATTGACGAAGTGACCAAAGACTTTGACCTCGACAAAAAAGTTGCCCATTCCGGATACATGAAGCTTGAAAAAACGGGCCACGGCATCGGCCGGAAAATCATGCGGAACCAGATAGAATTTTTCGTGGCAAGCGGCATCGAGAAACTTGAAATGCATGCCGGCCTGAATGCGGGTGGCTATACCTGGGCGCGGCTTGGCTTCCTGCCGTATAAAAGCGAGCTTGGCGAATTAAAACAGGAAATCAGGGAACGCTATAAAAAACTGGCGCCGCTGCTCGACAGCCGGGAAAAAGAACGCCTTGATAGGCTACTGAGGTCGCAAGACCCGAAATCGGTGTGGCAGCTGGCAGACAGCCGCATCGACCTCAAGCAAAGGCTGCGCGATGTTTTCAAATCCGCCGCCAATGACGACAAACGGGCGCAGACATTGAAGGAAAACATTGCCGATGTTTTGGATCGTTCGGAGTTGAACGGCAACAAGGCGCAGCCCATCGGACGTATTCTGCTGGCGGGAACCAGCTGGCACGGCGAGCTTGATTTTAAAAACAAGGCGCAGATGA
>JAYUPV010000412.1:0-5497 GCA_043759865.1 Alphaproteobacteria bacterium
GCAGGGTTTAATTCAAGAGCGGAGTGCGTTTTCCGTTCTTGATGGGGATGCGTTCCGTATCGACACTTATTTGATACAGGCACAATCAGGCATAAAAAGGGGAAGACCTTGATTCAGAAAAACTGGCAAGAGCTGATTAAACCGAACAAAGTCGACGTCAGCACCAACAAAGACCCGAACCGTTTTGGCACCGTCGTCGTTGAACCGCTGGAACGCGGCTACGGCCTCACCGTCGGCAACGCGCTCCGCCGCGTGCTGCTGTCCTCGCTGCAAGGCGCGGCTGTCACCTCGATAAAGGTTGACGGCGTGCTGCACGAGTTCTCGTCCATCCCGGGCGTCCGCGAAGACGTTACCGACATCGTCCTCAACATCAAGTCGCTCGCCATCCGCATGCACGCGGAAGGCAGCAAAAAAGTCCGCCTCGTCGCGGAAGGTCCGTGCGAAGTGAAGGCCGGCATGATCGAGACCTCGGCTGACATCGAGATCGTCAACCCCGAGCTGCTCATCTGCACCCTCGGCGACAAAGCCAAGCTCAGCATGGAACTGACCGTTTCGACCGGCAAAGGCTATCGCCCTGCTGCTCAGAACCGCGCAGAAGACGCGCCCATCGGCCTCATCCCCGTGGACAGCATCTTCTCCCCCGTCCGCCGCATTTCGTACAAAGTGGAAGACACCCGCGTCGGCCAGATCACCGACTACGATAAACTCACTTTGGATGTCGAAACCAACGGCACGATCAAGCCGGAAGATGCCGTCGCCTTCGCCGCGCGCATTCTGCAAGACCAGCTGCAGGTGTTCGTGAACTTCCAGGAGCCCACTGCGGTTTCCAAGGAAGAGGCGAAAGACGAACTGCCGTTCAGCCGTCATCTCCTCCGCAAAGTGGAAGAGCTGGAACTGTCCGTCCGTTCCGCGAACTGCCTCAAGAACGACAACATTGTTTACATCGGCGACCTCGTCCAGAAAACCGAAGCCGACATGCTGCGCACCCCGAACTTCGGCCGCAAGTCGCTCAACGAGATCAAGGAAGTGCTCACCAACATGGGCCTCCATCTCGGCATGAAGGTCGAAGGTTGGCCGCCCGAGAACATTGAAGACCTGGCGAAAAAACTCGAAGACCCGTTTTAACGCCTGACTGAAAAGCCGGGGATTGTCCCCGCAAGCGCTATTTCTGGAAGCAGGATAACGCTCATGTAAATCGGCCTCATGCGTGAGGCTGCAACTTGAAGGAGACCCACTATGCGTCATGGAATGTCCGGCCGTAAACTCGGCGTCAAAACCCCCCACCGTCTGGCAATGTTCGCGAACATGGCTGCGGCGCTCATCAAGCATGAGCAAATCGAAACCACCCTGCCGAAGGCGAAAGAACTTCGCGGCTTCGTCGACAAACTCATCACCCTCGGCAAAAAAGGCGGCCTCGCTAACCGCCGCCTCGCTATGTCGCGCCTGCGCGACGAAACGATGGTGAAGAAACTTTTCGATGTCCTCGGCAAGCGCTACCAAGAACGCCAGGGCGGCTACACCCGCGTGCTGCAAGCGGGCTTCCGCTACGGCGACAACGCGGCCGTTGCCATCATCGAACTCGTTGACCGCGACCGCTCTGCAAAGGGCAAGGACAGCGGCCAGCCTGAATCGGCTTCGCCCATCGAGGCACCCGCAGCGGCCGAGAAAAAGCCCCGCGCCAAGAAAAAGGCGGCCGCTTAACCGGTTGCCTATGGCTGGATAAACCCTGCCTGATAAGCTATATAAAAAGGGCGGAAGCTGAACAAGTTTCCGCCCTTTTTCTTTTTCCCGGGAGGAAGTTTTGTTTTTCAGAATCTTCAGCTTTTTAGGTCTGCTTTCCGCCCTGTCAGCCCCGCTTGTTGCCGAAGCCGCGCAGCCGGGGAACACCGCCGATGCACTCATGCAGGTCATCCCGCGCAACCAGCCCCAGATGCAGATGTCCTTCGCGCCCATCGTGCGCGCGACCGCGCCTTCGGTCGTCAACATCTATGCCCAGCGCGTGGTGCGCGATCAGGGCATGGCCAACCCGTTTTTCAACGACCCGTTTTTTGGCCAGTCCGGCATGAACATGTTTGGCGCGCCGAGAGAGCGTATTGAAAAATCGCTCGGCTCGGGCGTTATCGTTGATCCGTCCGGCCTTATCGCCACCAACACCCATGTCATCAAGGGCGCAAAAGAAATCACCGTTGCCACCTCCGACGGGCGCGAATACCCCGCCGAGATGCTGCTGACCGACGACAAGAGCGACCTTGCGATACTACGCCTCAAGGACAAGGCGGTGGTGCTGCCCCCGCTGCCGCTCGGCGACAGCGACGCGCTGCAGGTGGGCGACCTTGTGCTTGCCATCGGCAACCCCTTTGGCGTGGGGCAGACGGTGACCAGCGGCATTGTGTCGGCGCTCGCCCGCACCGGCATGGGCCAGACCGATTTCGGCTATTTCATCCAGACCGACGCCGCCATCAACCCCGGCAATTCGGGCGGCGCGCTGGTCGATATGCGCGGCCGCGTCATCGGCATCAACAGCATGATATTTTCGAAAGACGGCGGCTCGCTCGGCATCGGCTTCGCCATCCCCGTCAACATGGTCAAGACCGTGCTGCGTACCGCGCAAAGCGGCGGCAAGAAAGTGCTGCGCGCCTGGACGGGCTTTCACGGCCAGCCTGTTACGCCCGACATGCTTGACAGCCTCGGGCTGAAACGCTTGCAGGGCACGCTGGTTAATCGCGTCAACCCCAACGGTCCGGCTTACAAGGCCGGCATACGCCCGGGCGACGTGATTCTCGCCATCAACGGCTATGACGTGAGCGACCCCGAGGCGCTGAAATTCCGCCTCGCCACCGTCGAGCTCGGCACACCCGTGAAACTCGCGGTGTTCCACAAAGGCAAGGTCGAGGTGGTCGAAATGCTGGCGGCCGCACCGCCCGAAATTCCGCCCAGCGACCAGATAACCCTCAGCGGCCGGACACCCATTTCGGGCGCGGTGGTGGCGAATATTTCTCCCGCGATTTCAGAAGAACTTGGCGGCACGACTCAAGAATCGGGCGTGGTGGTCATGGAGGCGGGGCTTGGCAACGCCGCGCGCGTGGGGCTCGCCCCCGGTGACATTATTTTGTCGGTCAACAACGAGAAAATAAGCTCGGTCAAGCAACTGCTGGGCGAGCTGCAAACGCGCGAGGCGCAGCGCTGGCTGATCCAGATCATGCGCGGCGCGCAGGTGCTGAACCTGATGATTACTTTGTGACATGACATGAGCAACCTTTTCGACGTCGCATTGGAGAAAGAGCCGGGCAGGGAAGCCCCGCGCCCGCTCGCCGATTTGCTGCGTCCGAAAACGCTCGAAGAAGTTATGGGGCAGGACCACCTTTTGAAAAACGACGGGCCGCTCGGCCAGATGGTCGAGGCGGGAAAAATCTCGTCGCTGATTTTCTGGGGCCCGCCCGGCTGCGGCAAGACCACGCTGGCGCGGCTTCTGGCGCAGCACACCGATTTGCAATTCGAGGCGATTTCCGCCGTGTTCACGGGCGTCGCCGATTTGCGTAAAGTTTTTGAATCTGCCCTGCACCGGCGCAAGCTGGGGCGCGGCACGCTGTTGTTTGTGGATGAAATCCACCGTTTCAACAAATCGCAGCAGGATGCGTTTTTACCCTATGTCGAGGACGGCACAATAACGCTGGTCGGCGCCACCACCGAAAACCCGTCGTTTGAATTGAACGGCGCGCTTTTGTCGCGCTCGCAGGTCATGGTGCTGAACCGCCTCGATGAAGCAGCACTTGGCAGCCTGCTGCAGCGCGCCGAACAGCAGATGCAAAGGCCGCTGCCCCTGATGCCCGAAGCGCGGGCGGCATTGATAAACATGGCCGATGGCGACGGGCGTTATATTTTGAATCTCGCCGAGCAGATATTCCAGCTTCACAAAAAAGGCATGCTCGATATCGAAGGGCTGTCGAAAATTGTGCAAAAGCGCGCGCCGCTGTACGACAAGGCGCAGGAAAGCCATTACAACCTGATCTCCGCGCTGCATAAATCGGTGCGCGGCAGCGATGCCGATGCCGCGCTTTACTGGTTCTGCCGTATGCTCGACGGCGGCGAAGACCCGCGCTATATCGCGCGGCGCATGGTGCGGATGGCAACAGAAGATATCGGCCTTGCTGACCCGCAGGCGCTCTCTATCACCATCAACGCATGGGAAACCTATGAACGCCTCGGCTCGCCCGAGGGCGAGCTTGCGATGGCGCAGGCGCTTATTTACCTCGCCACCGCGCCGAAATCGAATTCCGCCTACACCGCCTATGGTGCCGCCCTGCAGGCCGCGCGCGAAACCGGCTCGCTGATGCCGCCGAAGCACATCTTGAACGCGCCGACCAAGATGATGAAGGATATCGGCTACGGCAAGGGCTACGATTACGACCATGACACCGCCGAAGGTTTTTCCGGCCAGAATTATTTCCCCGACACCATGCCCCGCCGGCAGTTTTACCAGCCGGTCGAGCACGGTTTCGAGCGCGACCTGAAAAAACGCCTCGAATACTGGCAAAAGCTGCGCGACGAAAAAGGGGGCGGATAATGGGCATCCTGCTCGCAATCTTCATCGGCGGCGGCGCGGGCGCGGTGCTGCGGCATTTTTCGGTTCTTGCCGCCAATGCATGGCTCGGCGACCGCTTTCCCTATGGCACGCTGTTCGTCAACGTGGCGGGTTCGCTTGCCATCGGCATTCTCATGGAGGCCGTGGCGCGCAAGGCGAATATATCGCCGCAAGTGCAGGCGCTGCTGGTCACGGGTTTCCTTGGCGGCTTCACCACCTTTTCGGCGTTTTCGCTGGATGTTTACCGGCTGAGTTCCGCTGGTGAAAGCGTGCAGGCGTCGGCTTATGTCGCAGCTTCGGTTTTCTTGTCGCTGGTTGCGGTTTTTGCGGGCGCGGCGCTTGCACGGGGAGTGTTCCAGTCATGACCGAGGGCGTCACCATCACGCAGGACGAAGACGGGCAGCGGATCGACCGCTGGCTGAAAAAGCATTACCCCGGCTTTTCCTTCGGCGAACTGCAAAAGATTTTGCGTACCGGACAATTGCGCGTCGACGGAAAACGCGCCAAGGGCGACACGCGCGTGGCAGCAGGGCAGGTTATCCGCATCCCCCCGCAATTGCTGGCCGAGCCGCCCGAGCGCAAAAAAGGCCTTTCGCCGCGCGATGTCGAATTTATCCGTTCGCTGGTGATTTATCAGGATGCGCATATGATGGCGCTGAACAAGCCTTCGGGCTTGGCGGTGCAGGGCGGCTCGAAGATCGAGAAACATGTCGACGGATTGCTTGACGGATTGACGGATGAAAGCGGCGTGCGTCCGCGTCTTGTCCACCGGCTCGATAAAGATACATCGGGCGTCCTGCTGCTGGCGCGCACCGCCGAGGCGGCGCGGGAGCTGGGCGACCAGTTCCGTGGCCGCAACATCCGCAAATATTACTGGGCTGTCACCGCGCCCGCGCCCGAGCTTGAGCAGGGCAA
>JAYUPV010000413.1:0-3160 GCA_043759865.1 Alphaproteobacteria bacterium
CCACGCCCGGTATTTCATAGGGCGGCAGCAGCAGCGATTTGCCCATGACAAACGCAAAACCAATCGGCACGGCGGCAAGGATGAAGGCGAGCTTTGCCGCCCCCGCATTCGCGCCCGTCAGCACCAGCACCGCAGCGCCAAGGCCAAGCCCGACCGGTATCATCAGGAATATACTGCCAAGGATAACCGCATAGCCGAGCAGCGCGAAGCGGATGGTTTTTTTGCCGAGCCATGCGGGGTCCAGCTTCGCCCGCGCCTCGATAAGTTTGACCAGTTCAAGAAACGCGTCGTCTCGCCGTTTTCTTTCCTGCGGCGTCACGATGGCAATGTCGTCGGCGAACATCCACAGGATAAACAGCGGCAGCAACAGCACGGAAAGGAACAGCCCCATCAGATATTTTCCGTTGAAGCGCAGCGACCCGATGGAGAAGCGCATTGATTTGTCGTGGTCGATGTCCCATTGCGTCACATGCGGCCGCTGGGGCAGGTGGGTGACAAAGACCGGGCCTTTTTTCACCTTGTGGCGCGCGCTGCCGCCGCTATAGAGCCACTCGATAAAATCGGCGTCGAGGGTAAACGCTTCCTCGTTGCCGGGCATGTTCATGTGTCCCTGCAGCAGCATTTTCGGCGGGAAAGCGCCGGTGTCGAAATTGCGGTCGGTGTATTTCCATTCGAACGGCCCCGCCATTTCCGACTGGTCGGGCAGGGGTGGCGAAAAACTCGCGTTGGTCGATGTGAACAACAGGCATGGCAGCCAGATCACAAGGAAGACGAGGGTAAACAGGATGCGCTTTATCATGGGGCTCCGCACAGAATTGGCGTTTCTTATTTTAAATGTATTCCCTGAAGAATTTCTAAACGCGGTCGAGAAGTTTTTTTTGCCGCAAAACCCAAGTTATGTAATCGCTCTCGCATATCATTATCAAAGAAGTAACCTTCTGCGGTATAAGAATAATCATGGGCCAGAAACTCAAAAAAATCGTTTTCCCCGTCGCCGGCATCGCCACAAGGTTTTTGCCTGCGACCAAGACTGTGCCGAAGGAATTGTTCCCGCTGGTCGACAAGCCGCTGCTGCAATACGCGGTGGAGGAGGCTCTGCAGGCGGGGTTCGAGGATTTTATTTTCATCACGTCGCACCGCAAGCCCGCGATTGAAAAACATTTCGCGCTGCTGCCCGACCTTGAACAGTATCTCGACAAGCATGGCAAGCATCTCTACGCCAAAATCATCCACGACTGCGCCCTGCCGCAGGACAAGGTAACGATAGTTTATCAGGACGAGCCGCGCGGCCTCGGCCATGCGGTCTACATGGCGCGTGAAGCGGTGGGCAACGAGCCCTTCGGCGTGCTGCTGCCCGATGACGCGATACTCGCCAAAACCGGCGCGTTGAAGCAGATGGCGGATTTTCTGGCCGCCAACCCCGGCAGCAGCAATATCGCGGCGCAGCAGGTGTCGCCCGAGCAGGTCAGCTGGTACGGCATCATCGACGGCACGCCGGAAAAAGGCCAGTTGCGCGTGAAGGCGCTGGTCGAAAAACCCGCGAGCGACAAAGCGCCCACCAACACGGCCATTGTCGGCCGCTATATTTTGCAGCCGGAAATTTTCGACATTCTTGATGCGATATGCAAAACGCATACCGGCGACAAGGAAATACAACTGACCGACGCGCTGAACCAGCTGGCGCAAAAACAGCCGGTCTACGGCTTCACTTTTGAAGGCACGCGGTTCGACTGCGGCCAGTTCGCGGGGTTTATCGAGGCCTCGGTCGCCTATGCGTTGCAGCGCCCCGACGTCGCCCCCGCGCTGCGTGCGAAACTGGCGGAAATCCTGAAAACCTGATCCCTGAATTTTTACAGAATAGCGTAGAAACAGAATATTAATCTGTTTCCGCTACATTCCATCATGCCGGTATTCGGTATTTCCTCAGGGGGCATTTCATGGAATCGCATGTTCAGGTTATCTACGCCGTTATCTTCGCCCTCGTGGGCCTGTTTATTCTCAGCAGGTTTCTGGTCAACGTGGGGTCGAAAGAAATCGCGATCATGGAGCGGCGATTCTTCGGCAAAGAGCTCGACCCCGGTCACGTGTTCGCGGTCGGCGGCGAAGTGGGCTTGAAGGCGGCTTATCTTTCGCCCGGCCTGCATTTCATCATATGGCCCATCGTGCGCGTGGTGTACAAGCCCGATTTCTTCACCATCGGCGCCGACGAGCTGGGGATTGTCGAGGCGACGGACGGTCAGGCGCTGTCCTCCGGCCGTATTTTCGCCGACGACCCCGCCGGCGAAACGCATAACAATTTTCAGGATCCCATCGCCTTCATCATGAACGGCGGCATTCGCGGCAAGCAGCTGCGCTTCCTGACCAACGGGACTTTCAAGATCAACCCGTATTTGTTCAAAGTCACAAAAATCAAGAAAACATTTATTCCCGAAGGCGCAATCGGCGTGGTGACGGCGTCCGACGGCGCGTCGCTCGACAGGCTGCTCGGCCACAGCGTCAGCGGGCATGACAACTTCCAGAAGGCCGAAACCTTCCTGAAAAACGGCGGGCAAAAAGGGCCGCAGATCGATTTCCTGCGCCCCGGCACGTATAACATCAACACCGAAATTTTCCGCGTGGAAATGCGCGATGCCATCAAGCTCGCCGAAAATGAAATCGGCGTGGTTGATGCGCGCGATGGTCTTGCTATGAACGAGCATGAAGTTGTGGTGCAAACGCCGCAGGAACATGCCAGCTTCCAGAACGGCGAAAAATTCCTGAAAAACGGCGGCCAGCGCGGCCCGCAGGAAGAAATTCTTACGCCCGGTACCTATTACATCAACCCTTATCTGTTTGCGGTTTCAAAACAAAAGCAAACCACAATCCGGCAGGGCGAAGTGGGCGTGATGATTTCCAACATCGGCAAAGACCCGTCCGAATTCAAGACGGCGGCGGGCGAAGATGCCTCCGACGACAAGGGCGTGACGCGCCATGTGGTGTCCAAGGGGTTCCGCGGCATTCAGCGCGAAGTGCTTGGCCCCGGCTCCTACAACATCAACCCTCTTGCCTACTACGTCATCATCATCCCGACTGTCACGCGCTCGGTTGAATGGAGCGCGGAGAGCAACCAGGCGGCGGGTGCCGCGAGCTTCGACCCGTTCGAAGTCGTGTCGCATGACGG
>JAYUPV010000414.1:0-2201 GCA_043759865.1 Alphaproteobacteria bacterium
CAGGCTCGCCCGTGGCCCAGATTGCGGCGGCAATGCTGTTCCACAATTTTTCGGCGGGGTAATGACGCGCTGCCACGCCGCCATCGACCATTAAAAAGCCATGCCCCGTCAGCGCGCTTTCGATGAATTCGTCTGGCACGGAAATGGCAAGGTCGAGCGGCGGTGGTGAAGGCTCTTCGGTATTTGACAGCAGGCCGATATCCTCGAAGCCCTGCTCGGCGTAATGCACAGCCATGCGGATGGCGGATTCGGAAACGCCGGCGCGGCGCGCCTCGAACCCGGCCTGCTGCAGCCGCCCGTTATGCGCGGGATCGAAACCGAGAACTGAATCGCGGTCGCAGGAATCCATGACGCGGCCAAGCGCATTTTCCAGCACCTTGCCGCCCACTTCCTGCGCCACCGCCGATATATCGGACTGGCGTTTCAGGTTGACGAAGGCGGGGCTGTCGATATTTTCAACCGGCAGCGTGACGGAAATTCTTTCAGCATCGCCATCCAGCGCCTGACGTTCGGCCAGCAGCCGCAGCCGCTTCAGGATATTTTTTTCAGGCGCGTCCTGCGCGACCACGACGCCCGCACCCGCGACATTGCCCGCGAACAGCGCATCGGAAAAACCGGCAATACGCGCGGCGGGGGCAAAAGACGTTTCCAGGCCATAGGCCCAATCGAGCCCGGCCGCCGCCAGCAGCGCGATTTCGGGGGAAGCAACTTGATGCAGCAACAGATGACGGAATTCATCGAAAAAGGCGCGTGCGTCTTCGGATGAATCAAAAATTCCCGCCTTCCAGCCGTGATAGCAAAGCCCGCCCGCGATGCGCGTGAAAACTTCGGCGAAGTCGCGCTCATAGCGAAAACGCCATTCAGCGGAAATGCCGTCGAGACCGTCTTCGTCGGGCGCTTGCCGCCACAGGAATTCGGGCACGCCGTCTTCGGGCACAGGCTTTGTCAGCGCGGGGATGGGGCGTTTGCAAAAAACGCGGGCGGCCAGCACTTCGGCGGCGCTCTGCCCCCACTGGCGCGGCACGGCATATTCGAGGCCATCGCCGTCATGATACAGGCGGCTTTGCGCCCCGCCGAGAGGGTCGCTGTCTTTCCGGGTATGGAGCCTTGAGACGCGCATGGCTTAACCTGTTGGACTAAAAGGAAATTACCTAAATAAAAACCGGTTTCCTGACTTACGGATATGGCGGTGAATGTGGCATAGATGCACGAGTCTAATCAATGAGCGTTTTAAAGGGGTGAAAAGACTAGAAAAAAGTTGCACACCCCAAACATCTGGGCGTATTTATGTAGCTTAAGATTAATGACAGGGCGTTCATGGCAAAGATTTCCATATTTGGCGTTCTCAGTAACTTCCAGATGCTACTGCATACCCGCTTCAAAGGTCAGTTCGTCGGCAAGGATCCGCTCGGCAATAAATATTACAAAGGCAAGCCGCGCAAAGGCACCAAGCGCGAACGCCGCTGGGTGATTTATCCCGACAAACCCGAAGCCTCGCTTGTGCCTCCCGAGTGGCATGGCTGGCTGCACCACCAGACCGACAAGGTTCCGCCGATTGACCAGAGCCGCCACCGCAAACCGTGGCAGCTTCCCCATCTGCCCAATATGACGGGCACAGACGCAGCCTATCTGCCCCCCGGGCACACGCTGAAGGGCGGCCAGCGCGACGCGGCGACGGGGGATTACGTTCCCTGGCAGCCGCCGCAGTAAAATAACAAGGGACAAGACATGCAAAGAAACATTGTCGAAACGATACTGGGCGCGGTGGTGTTGCTAGTGGCGGCGGCCTTCATGGCATTCTTTTACCGCTCGACCGACATCAAGCCTTCGACCGGCTATGATATCACCGCCGAATTCAGCCAGATCAACGGCCTCGATACCGGCAGCCCCGTGCGCCTCGCCGGCGTAAAAATCGGGCAGGTGCTCGGCTTCGAGCTCGACAAGAAAAATTACCGCGCCATCGTGCGCATCAACATCGACAACGGCATAGACCTGCCGGCCGACACCACCGCCGTGATCGAAAGCGGCGGATTGCTGGACGGAAAATTCCTGACCATGCAGCCGGGCGGCGAAGACGAGATGCTGAAACCGGGCGACAAAATCACCATGACGCAGGCAAGCCCGAGCCTCGAGCAGCTGCTCGGGAAATTTATTTTCAGCATGACCAAGGAAAAAGACAAAACCGGCGGCGACGAAGCGCC
>JAYUPV010000415.1:0-2350 GCA_043759865.1 Alphaproteobacteria bacterium
TCGAATACCGCGACGTGCAGCAGATACTGGACGCGAACGAACGCGTGCTGAACGCCATTGCCGTGAAGGCCACGGAAAAAGACATGCTGGCGGCAGCGCAGGCGCAACTGGCAGCGGCTCAAGCTGCGCTCGCCGATGTCGTGACCAAAAAACAAAACGAAATGACGTTCGACAAAACCGGCCTGCCCGACCACCCGACCATCCGCAAGGTTTACGAGGAAATGCGGGCATGGGATCTGGACGGCAGCCCGCTTGGCGGCTACGCGAAAACCAATGCCGCGATTGCCCGCGTGATTGTGGATACCGGCGCCAGCACCGACCCCGAAGTTATTTCGGCGGCGCTGTTGAACCAGTACAGCAACACCCGCCCCGGCCACAAAAAGCCCGAAGATTTTTCGCCGCGCATCGGCGAGCTTTACCGCCAGACTTCGCCTTGGGCCAACCTTGCCGGCAAACCCGAAAAGACCACTCCGAAAACGCCCGAAGCGCAGACGATTGCAAATGCCGCGCTCACCTATTTCCTCGAAGAACAAACCGGCCACTACCGCGACTATGCAGCAAGCGACAAGTTTTACGCGCCCACGGCGGCTGTGCGCCTCGAAGACCTCGAATCTCTCAAGAAGCGTGCGGAAAAAGGCCTTGGCTTTGAAACCGAAGCAGGGTTAAAGACGCGCATGGAAATGGCTGTCGCCGCTGCCGATGCGTTAATGAATGCGCCCGAACAAACGGCCGTCCGCAAGCCGGGCGCGCCCAAAATCGACCGCGGCTGGTAAGGCTTGCAAGAAATCAGGAAAAAGGTAAAATCACCGCCATGAAACATATCGTTCTCATATCGTCTGTTCTTTTCCTTCTCGCCGCTGCACCCGCGCAAGGTGAAACGGCAGCCGAGCAAAAACTGGTGCTGGCAAAAACCACCAGCAGCCAGCGCGCCCTGACCGAAATCCTCTCCGCCCGCATCAAAGCGGCCCTGACCGGCGAACGTTACACGCTGGACGAATCTGCACAGGAAAAACGCTGAACGCCACCCCGATTTTCATCGGCGTGGTTGGTGAATTTCTGAAACATTTTGAAACAAAACCAAAAATAATTTCAAAAAAATTCCGGCCTTATCCCTTTGCATCATCGCGTAAAAGCGTGGGCGTTTCATGGCGTTACAAAAATAGTTGCTGAAAAGCGGGTACATCTCTGTCATAATCTAATCAGGCTCAAGAAGCGCGAGCGGAGCTTGAAAATCCAGACACGGCAGGAATAAAGAACCGGAAAACCCTCTCCGGTGCATCTTGCTGTCTTGCCGAAAATCGGCAAGGCTGGCGTTATTGGCTTATTTATTTTGGAGCAGCAAATGAAATTCAACCCCGTCAGGTACATTTCCCTCATCCTGCTTTTGCTGTTCGTTTTTGTGGCAAACAATGCCGTCGCCGAACAACCCGCCACCGGAAAGCATGACTGGAAGTCCGACCAGGAATACCGGCAAATGCTCGAAGCCGCAAAAACAGGCGATGCCGAAGCGCAGTACAAATTGGTGCGCGCGTATGCCAGAGTTCCGGATCCGCCCTTCGCATGGGCAGAGGCCGAGGAATGGCTGCAAAAAGCGGCGGCGCAGGGAAATATTTCGGCGACGATGGATATCGGCAGGCACTACGGCGGGCTCGACGAACCCGATTACCGGCGAAAAGAGTTCGGGGCGGAACATCCGCACTATCTGGGTATTGCGTTCAAATGGTTTCTGAAGGCGGCAGAAGCGGGCAACGGAGAGGCCAAAGAATGGCTGAATAATTTTCTGCCCCCTTTGGCCGGCGGTGAGGACATGGAGCAGTCCTACCGCGAGGCCTTCGCGTGGTACAGCAAAGTTGCCGACCGGGATTCCGCCCATGTACAGCAGGCGCTGGGCCGCATGTATGCCTATGGCCTTGGCACAAAGCCGGATGGCACCGAGGCGCTGAAGCAGCTTTCCAAATCAGCCGCGCAGAACAACACGTTGGCGGCGTGCGATATCGGCGTTGTTTACCTCAATGGCGCGGGCGTGAAGCAGGACACGGCGGCAGCCGTGAAACAGCTGCGCAAGACAGCGGAGGATGGCAGCATCTGCGGCTGCAAGGAACTTGGCAAAATGTATCGCGACGGAAACGGCGGGCCGGTGGATTTGCCCGAGGCGTTTTTCTGGTTCAGCCGTGCCGACCAGTGGATAAGGGAAAGCGGTGACGCGCCATTCTGGGAGGGGGAAGAAACAAGCTCTGTCCTCAACCGTCTCAGCGAAAAGCAGGTGATCGAAATCCGCGAACGTGCCTTCAGCCTGAAGGCACCGAGCAAACCCTGAAAATTATATATTAATATTTTAAATCAACAGGTT
>JAYUPV010000416.1:0-3067 GCA_043759865.1 Alphaproteobacteria bacterium
TGACCCCGAGCTACCGGCAGGTCTCGGAAAAAATCTACAGCCGCTCGAGCGGCCGCTGGCACAAATACCGCCCGCAGCTTGAAGCCGTGCTCGATATCCTCGCGCCCCATGCAAAACGGCTGGGCTATAGCATGGATGAAACCTGATTATTCAGGTTTTTTCAGCCGCTCAAGCGGATAAAGCATCGCGCCGAGGTAATCGCTGTGCAGAGGTGCGTCGTTCGCGATGCCGTGGCAGCCGAATTCTTCGACCTTGCGATCATGCGGGTAATAATGCGTGCCGCCGAGGATATCGAGGAACACGAAAATATCGGCGAAGTTTTTATCTATCGCTTCTTTTTCTTTCGCATGATGCCATTTGTGGTAATTGGGGCTGACGAAAACTTTTCGCAAAAAACCGTAATCGACATTTAAGTTCACATGCAGCCACATATTGTGCAGCGCGCGGAAAATCTGCGTCAGGAAAATCACCCCGCCCGGAAAGCCCAGCACATATAAAAACGCCGTGTCGAACACCATGAGAAAAGCAAGATCGACAGGGTGCAGCCGCCAGTGGACGGAGGCGCGCAGTTCGACCGCCGAATGATGCGTGGCATGAAAGCCCCACAGCCATGCATGCATCAGGCGATGGCGCAGGTATTGCGCGAGGTCGAGCAGAAATATCGCGGCAAGAAATTTCACGGCAAGCGGCAGGTCGCGGATAGCCTCCGCGAAAATGTGTTTCGGCACATAAGGCTCCAGCACGGCGAGCGTCAGCCAGGTGTGAAGCGCGGCGAAGCCGGGTTCCAGCACCAGTTTATTCACGAACAGGCAGGCGGCGTCGGTGACAGAATGGGGTGATACGGAAGGCTGCACACGGGCGGGAAAAAACTTTTCCAGCAGCGTGAGCAGCGCCCATAAACCCAGATAAATGAGCACTTTATTGCTCATGTGCGCCTTGTTCCCCTGCTGTTTGCTCTTTCATTCCGGATGCTATATGGTCAATTACCGTCTGTCCATATTTTGTCTATAGAATATCACATGCCCACTTCCCCCGACACCCTCCAGCAAATCATCACGGTCGCCACGCAAAGCGCCGAGCTTGCGGCGCAAACGCTTGCCGCGAACAAGGCGTTGCTGCTGCCGCTTGCCACCAGCGCGGTGGGTGCGGGTTTTGGCGCATGGTTCGGCGCGCGCGCGGCCGTGAAACTGTCGGAAAAAAACCGCGCGGCCGATATACAGGCGACCGTGAACGTGGCGATTGCCACCATGATTTCTCTTTTGGGCAAGCTTATCAATTTCAAGAAAGACCTCGTCGCCCCCGCGCAAGGCGAGGCCGAGGCGCTTGGCGCGACGCTTGAAAACGCCAAGGGCGAAAAAGGCAAAGTCAGCATCAAGCTGGAACTGTGGCCCGAAACCCCCTTCGCCCTGCGCCTGCCGAACGACCGGCTTTTCGAATACGCGGGGCACGAGCTTGACCTTATCCAGCTGTTGAAGATGCTCGAATACAGCCTGTACGAATTGTCACACCTTGTGCGCCAGCGCAACGAGCTGATACGCCAGATGAACCAGCATCAGGCCGCAAAGGGCGCGCTGCCGGTGGACGGGTTGAACCTTTACATCCGCTATGCGGCGGAGCTGGCGCGCAATGTGGACGAAAATTTGTTCTTCCTCGACCGTGGCATCGAAAAAACCCGCGCCACGGCGCATAAATTATTGCCCAAGCGCCTGCACAGCGGCATCGCCGAAATCGGCATGCGCCCCGAAACAGAAACGCTGATGCCTCCCCGCGACCTGATCAAGGGCTGGGTTAAATAATCTCCCACAGTTTTAAATAATGACCTGGCGTCCGATTTCGATGACGCGGCCGACGGGCAGCTTGTAGAAGTCGGTCGGTTCCGCCGCGTGTTTTGACAGCCAGATATAAAGGATATCCTGCCAGCCGGGCAGCCCGTATTTCGGGTGCGACTTGATGGAGCGGCGGGAGAGGAACAGCGATGTTTTTTCCCAGTCGAAATCGATGCCGTTGCCGCGCGCGCGGTTCATTTTCATCAATTCTTCCTGCACGTCGGGGTCGTCCTTGAACCCGAAGCGCAGCACCACCACGCTGAATTCATCGTTGAGATGCGTGACAAGGGCGCGGTTGTCGGGATCGACATGCGGCACGGGCTCGATGCGGACGGAAAGGATGATGGTCTTTTCGTGCAGTATCTTGTTGTGGCGGATGTTCTGCAGCAGCGAAGGCGGCGTGTGGTTGGGGTCGCCCGCGAAAAAGAACGCAGAGCCCTCGACACGCTGCAGGCCGGGGAAACGCGTTTTATATTCGGCGATGAATTTGTCGACCTTGATCTCGCGCTTGCGCGCGCGGCTCGACAAAATGAACGTGCCTTGAATCCACGTTGCCATCAGCATCATCAACAGGCAGGCGATAAGCAGCGGCAGCCAGCCGCCATGCATGAACTTGGTGAGGTTCGAGGAGAGGAACAGCATGTCGATGGCAAGGAAAACGCCGAAGGAGGCGACGCATTTCAGCAGCGGCCATTCGCGTATCTGCCACACCACGAAAAAGCCCATGATGGCATCGACGCACAACGCGCCCGCGACGCTGATGCCATAGACGGAGGCGAGGTCAGCCGAAGAGCGGAACAGCAGCACAAGGAAAATGACCCCGCACATCAAAAGCCAGTTCACCTGCGGCATATATATCTGCCCCGCTTGCGCTGCCGAGGTGTGCTTGATTTTCATGCGCGGCAGCAGGCCAAGGTTGACGGCCTGACGGGTGAGCGAGAACGCGCCGGTAATGACCGCCTGGCTTGCGATGATGGTCGCGAAAGTGGACATGATCACCAGCGGCAGTTGCCACGTCGCGCCGCCCATTTTGAAGAACGGGGTATCGATGGTGGAAGGATCGCTCAACACCATCGCGCCCTGCCCCAGATAATTGAGCGCAAGACAGGGGAACACGTACCACAGCCATGCAAGGGCGATAGGCTTGCGCCCGAAATGCCCGAGATCGGCGTAAATCGCTTCCGCCCCCGTCACGCACAGGAACACCGCGCCGAGGGTGATGAAGGCGACCTTGCCATGTG